>JAPLGR010000508.1 GCA_026390045.1 Chloroflexota bacterium
TTCCAGGCTGTCACGAGCATCGACGCTGCACTGCAGGGCAAGCCTGAGGCAGCCGTCATCGCAACGCCAACCGCTCTTCACCTGCGAACCGCCATCCCGTTGGCCCGCGCCAGCTGCCACCTGCTTCTTGAGGAGCCAGTCTCTCACTCGATGGAGGAGGTGAAGGAACTGCAAGAAGCCGTGCGCGAGGGCGGAGGGAAGGTGATGGTCGCCTTCCAGTATCGCCATCACCCGGGACTGCTGACCGTGCGGCGCTGGCTGAAGGACGGCGCTATTGGCCGCCCGCTTGGCGCGCACGCCCATTGCGGCGACTACCTTCCGGCGTGGCACTCCTGGGAGGACTATCGGCAGTCCTACAGCGCTCGGGCGGACCTGGGCGGCGGCGTGGTGTTGACGCTCTGCCATCCGCTCGACTACATGCTCTGGCTGATGGGCAATGTGACACAAGTTGCCGGAATGACCACAGCCGAGGCGGGGATGGGCATTGGTGTAGAGGATAGCGCGCAGGCCGCGCTGCATTTCGCGAGCGGCGCGTTGGGCGGAGTCCACCTGAACTACGTTCAGCGGCCGGCCTCCCATCATCTGACGGTGGTTGGAGCTGACGGGACGATCACCTGGGACCAGTCGGATGGAGCGGCGAGGCTGTTCCGAGCAGGAGACGGGGCATGCGACGTGGCCGAGGCGCCCGCGGGGTATGAACGCAACGACATGTTCGTGGCGGAGATGAGGACCTTCCTGGACGTGGTCGCCGGGAAGGCGGTCGCAGAGCCGACGCTGGCGGACGGGATTCGTTCGCTGCAGCTCGCGCTGGCCATCCTTGAATCGGCGCGCCTTGGCCGGCGAATCGACCTCGCAGGCTAGAGGATGATACTGAGTGTGGTCGCCGAAACCGCGGTGGTACCATTGAACGTCAGAGATGCATGCAAGGGGTGCACGAATGACGAGTGAGCTTGACAAGTTCCGCATGGATGGCCGCGTGGCGATTGTCACCGGCGGCGCAGGGCTGCTGGGAGCGGAGTTCTGCCGTACGCTGGCGGACGCTGGTGCTACCGTCATTGTGGCCGATCTCGATGTGGCGAAGGCGGAGAACGTCGCGGCCGGGCTGCGCGCTTCAGGCGGGAAGGTCAGCGGACTCGCCCTCGACGTCACGCGTCCTGAGTCGGTGAGCAAGGCCGTTGACCGAATCCGGAGTGACCATGGGCGCGTGGACGTGCTGGTCAACAGCGCGGCGCTGGATCCCAAGTTCGACGCCGCGCACCATGAGAAGGCTGTCAACGCCTTCGAGGACTATCCGCTTGAGATGTGGAATCAAGCGCTGGCGGTCAATCTGACCGGAATGTTCCTGTGCTCGCAGGCGGTCTCGCGGCCCATGCTGGAGCAGGGCCGCGGCGTGATCATCAACATCTGCTCGACCTACGGTCTGGTGGGCCCGGATCAGCGGATCTACGAACGGCCCGGCAAACCGCGGCAGTTCAAGCCCGTGTACTACTCGGTCACCAAGGCCGGCGTGCTCGGGATGACCCGCTACCTGGCGACCTACTTCGCCGGCACCGGGCTGCGCGTCAACGCGCTGACTCCCGGTGGCGTTTTCAACGATCACGATGATGAATTCGTCGCGCACTACTCGGCGCGCACGGTGCTCGGGCGCATGGCCCGGCGGGATGAGATGAATGGCGCGTTGCTCTTCCTGGCCTCGGACGCCTCATCCTACATGACCGGATCGAACCTGGTTGTCGACGGAGGCTGGACGGCATGGTGACGCGGCCGGAGGTGCTGGCGATTGTCCCTGCGCGCGGAGGATCGAAGTCCATCCCGCGCAAGAACATCCGCCTCTTTGCCGGGCACCCGCTGCTGGCCTACAGCATCGCCGCCGCGCGGCAGGCGGGGGTGGTCACCCGCGTCTTGCTGTCCACGGACGACGAGGAGATCGCCGCCATCGGCCGCCAGTACGGCGCCGAGACTCCGTTCATGCGCCCGGCTGACCTGGCGCAGGATCTGACCCAGGATCTTCCGGTCTTCGAGCACGCGTTACGCTGGCTTGAGGAGCACGAAGGCTACCACCCTGAGGTGATCGTCCAGTTGCGCCCGACGTCGCCGATCCGGCCGCGCGACCTGGTCGATCGCGCCGTCCGGCTGCTGCTCGATCATCCGGAGGCGGATTCGGTGCGCGGCGTTGTGCCGTCGGGTCAGAATCCGTACAAGATGTGGCGCCTGCAGCCGGATGGCCGCATGGCGCCATTGCTCGCCGAGGGTCTGCGCGAGCCCTACAACATGCCGCGCCAGGAGCTGCCGCAGACGTACTGGCAGACCGGCCACATCGATGCCATTCGACCGCGCGCCGTTCTTGAGAAGCGCTCGATGAGCGGAGACGTGATCTTGGGATTGGTGCTCGACCCGCGCTTCACGGTGGACATCGACACGCTGCGGGATTGGGAGCGCGCTGAGTGGCTGCTGCGCGATCCAACGCTCGACGCCGTACGGCTCGGCCCGCCGCCGCGGCCCATCCCGTCGCATGTGCGCCTGGTCGTGCTCGACTTCGACGGCGTGCTGACCGACAACCGCGTGTGGACGGATGCCGAAGGGCGCGAGATGGTCGCCGCCGATCGTGGCGACGGCTGGGGGCTTGCCCGCCTGCGCGAACGCGGGATCGAGGTCGTTGTGCTGTCGACCGAGACCAACCCTGTCGTAGCGGCGCGCTGCCGCAAACTCGGCCTGCCCTTCGTCCAGGGGTCTAACGACAAGGCGGCGGCGCTGAGGGCGCTGATGACGGAGCGAGGTGTCGCAGCAGCTGAAACGATCTACCTTGGCAACGATGCCAATGACCTCCCGTGCTTCCCACTGGTGGCCTGCGCGCTGGCCGTGGCTGACGCACACCCCTCGGCGCTGTCGCGCGCCGACCGTGTACTCTCGCGCCCCGGCGGCCGTGGCGCCGTCCGCGAGCTGTGTGACCTCTTGATCCAGACGCTTGAGTCGAAGGAGACCCATGCCTAGAGAAGTGCGCCTCGGTGATCGCCTCGTCGGTGACGGGCATCCCACCTATGTCATCGCGGAGATCGGCATCAACCACAACGGTGAGCTGGAAACGGCCAAACAGATGATCGATGCGGCCGTCCATGCCGGTGCCGACGCGGTCAAGTTCCAGAAGCGGACGCCGGAGCTGTGTGTCCCGCCCGAACAGCGGGGACAGATGCGCGAAACGCCCTGGGGCTACATCCCCTACCTCGACTACCGCTACAAGGTCGAGTTCAACGAGGCCGACTACCGGGAGATCGACGCCTACTGCAAGGGGCACAGGATCCAATGGTTCGCCTCGGTGTGGGACGAGCCCTCGGTGGATTTCCTCGAGGCCTTCCATCCCGTCTGCTACAAGGTGCCTTCTGCCTCGTTGACCGACCACGCCCTGCTGCGCCACGTGCGCAAGATGAAGCGTCCGGTGATCCTGTCCACCGGAATGTCGACCATGGAACAGATCCGCGCTGCCGTCAAGGTGCTTGGACCCGACGATCTCATCCTGGCGCATGAAACGAGCACCTACCCGTGCGAGCCAGAGGAGCTCAACCTGCGGATGGTGGAGACGCTGCGCCGCGAGTTTCCCTGCCCGGTCGGCTACTCGGGCCATGAGGTCGGGCTGGTGCCTTCGGCCGTGGCGGTGGCGTTGGGTTCGTGCATGGTCGAGCGGCATATCACCCTTGACCGCGCCATGTGGGGCAGCGATCAGGCGGCCTCCGTCGAGCCGGGAGGTTTCGAGCGACTGGTCAAGTACATCCGTGTCTCCGAACTCGCCGTGGGCGACGGGGTGAAGCAGGTGTACGCGAGTGAACGACCATCGCTGAAGCGCCTGCGCCGCGTGGACAACTAGGAGACCCCTCTTGCTGCTCGATCCCATTCGAGTGCGTTGGCGCATCCGGCGCGACAACCAGGCGCTGTGCGCGCAGATCGCTCGCGTCCGCGCCTACCTGGACGCGCGTCCAACCCCGAAGGCCTCGGACGGGCCGGTGCTGCCGTTCAACGCCTCGACGCGCATTCACCGGCTCAGCTTGAATGGTGCCTTCTCGCTGCTTACCGGCTGGTCGCTCCGGGCAGCGGGTGTCCCGGTGCGCCAGGTGGTCTGCCGCGCGGCGATGCAGCAGTGCACGCTCGGCGCGCAGCGGCTCAACCTGGAAGCGCCGCCGCCCTGCGCTCGTTGCGTGGCATTCAGCGACATCCTGTTCACCGGGTTGCCCGTATGCAACTTGACGCCGCATCCGGCCGAACTGGCTGTCACGCGACTGCTGGACTCTATGTCGCTGGAGGAACTGCTGGCGTGGGAGTCGGACGGCGTGGCATTCGGATCGCTCGTGCTGCCCGCGGTGCGCTGGGTGCTCCGCCGACATGATCTGCAGGACAGCGAGCCGGTTCGACGGCTCGTCCGGCAGTTCCTCCGCTCTGCGGTGGGGCTTCACATGCGGTTCCAGGAGCTGATCGAACAGGAGACCCCGCGCGCCTTGGTCGTGTTCAACGGGATCATGTATCCCGAGGCTGTGGTGCGATTGTGTGCGCGCAGGGCCGGGATCCCCGTCATCACGCACGAGGTCGGCCTTCAGTCTTTCTCCACGTTCTTCTCGGCGCGCGAGGCGACGTTCCGCGAGGTGTGGATTGATCCGAGAGGTGGCATGAGCGCCGAGGAGTCGGAGCGGCTGGATGAGTACCTGCGCGGGCGGTTCACCGGCCGCTTCCGCATGGCCGGGATCGACTTCTGGCCGGACATGCAGCCGCTCCCTGAGTCGCTCGAGGCGCGATTGGCGGGGTTCCGGCAGACGGTGACGATCTTCTCCAACGTCGTGTTCGATACCAGCCAGGTTCACGCCAACACGCTCTTCGAGACGATGTTCGAGTGGCTGGAGGACCTGCGGCTGGCTATCCCGCGTCATCCGGATACGCTGTTTGTGATCCGAGCGCACCCGGACGAGGATCGGCCCGGGAAGGAGAGCCAGCAGAGTGTCGCAGGATGGTACGCGAGCTCCGGGCTTCGCCAGGCGCCCAATGTCGTGTTCCTCGGCCCTTCGGACTATGTCAGCTCCTACGAGTTGATCCGGCGGTCGAAGCTGGTGCTTGTCTACAACTCGTCCGTCGGGCTGGAGGCCTCGATTGCCGGCGTGCCAGTCCTATGCGCAGGACGGGCGCGCTACACGCAGATCCCCACCGTCTACTTCCCGGCCACCCGCGCTGAGTACGGATTGGCGCTGGAGGCGCTTCTCGGAGCGTCCGTTCTGCTCGCGCCCGACACCTTCTCTGCAAACGCCCGCCG
>JAPLGR010000711.1 GCA_026390045.1 Chloroflexota bacterium
CAGGGAAGGTGCCGGACCGCCGGAAGGTGCGCGGGAACGGAATCCCAACGTCCGGAAGAGGGGCCTCGGCCTCAGATGCACTCGGGCGGCAACCAAGGAGGGTGAGTGTTCAAAGTTGTCTCGGTGGAACAGATGCGGGAAATCGAGCGCGCGGCGGATGCCGGTGGGCTGACCTATGCCACGATGATGGAGAACGCCGGGCGAAGCGTCGCACAGCACATCCTGCAGCGGACCCCCGAGATCGCCGGGCGCAGGGTTGCCATCCTGGTGGGCACAGGCAACAACGGGGGCGATGGGCTGGTCGTGGGCCACTACCTGGCGGAGGCTGGGGCGCAGGTCGCGGCGTACCTATTGAAGGAGCGACCGGCAGATGATGTCAACCTCACTCGGCTGCAGGGCCATGGTGCTTTGATCGCTGTTGCCGGAGCGGACCAGCGAGAGCGCGTGCTGCGGAACCTGATGGGGAGCGCTGACGTCGTAGTCGACGCGCTGCTGGGGACAGGTTTCCATCTTCCGCTCGAAGGTGCAGCAAGGGAGATGCTGGCTACGGCAGGCACCGTGCTTGCGTCGCGAGAGTCGAGGCCGTTTGTGGTCGCGGTCGATTGTCCTTCGGGCCTGGATTGCGATACGGGGGACGCCGCGCCGGAAGCGCTGCCGGCCGACCTGACGGTCACTCTGGCCGCCGCCAAGCCGGGGCTGTTCGCGGCTTCCGGCGCAAGGCTTATCGGTGACCTGGCGCTCGGCGACATCGGTCTGCCGGAAGGATTCGCGCAGGTGTCGAAGGCGGAGATCGAAGTCGCGGAGAAGTCCATGCTGCGCGCCTGGCGCGTGCCCAGGCCGCGAGACGCACACAAGGGCACCTTCGGCCGGGCGATGGTCATTGCCGGTTCGGTCAACTATCCGGGCGCGGCGGCACTTGCAGGCGAGGCCGCGTATCGCGTCGGCGCAGGGCTGGTGACGCTGGCAGTCCCCTCACTGATCCAGGGGATGCTCGCGCCGCAGATCCCGGAGGCGACCTGGCTGCTGCTGCCGCACGAGATGGGTGCGATCAGCGAAGCCGCTGCGGCCGTTCTGGAACCCGAGCTTGCGAAGTGCGAGGCGATTCTCTTGGGTCCCGGTTTCGGACAGGATCCGGTGACCGCGGATTTCCTTGCCCGCCTGCTTCACGGCAGCGGCTCTGGGAAGCCCGGCATGGGCTTCGTGCATCCAGGCGTCGCAGCCCATGCCGCCGATACCACTCTGCCTCCGTTCATCGTCGACGCTGACGGGCTGAAGCTGCTCGCCGGATTGGATCAATGGCCGAGGCTGCTGCCCGAGCGTTCTGTCCTGACGCCGCATCCGGGGGAGATGGCCGTTCTGACGGGTCTGACAACAGAAGAGGTCCAGCGCAACCGGTTGGCGCTTGCGCGCCAGATGGCCGCTACCTGGCGCCACGTGGTCATGCTGAAGGGGGCGTACACGGTTGTCGCCGATCCGAATGGGGCATGTGCCGTCCTGCCGTTTGCGACGCCGGCCCTGGCGCGCGCCGGGACCGGGGATGTGCTTGCCGGTGCGATCGCCGGTTTTGTGGCGCAGGGGTTGGATCCGTGGCGGGCGGCGGTGATGGGCGGCTTCGTGCACGCGCGGGCGGGCGAGCTGGCGGCTGAGTCGTTGGAGGGGAGTGCGTCGGTGCTCGCCAGTGATGTGCTTGCCGGCTTGCCTTGCGCGCTGGCGGAGCTGAACGCGGCGTAGCTCCGCGCTCGGGACGCAAAGGGGCACCCTTGGCGGGTGCCCCTGATGATTCTTGTGGCTGGCGTGGAAGCGCGACTAGCTGGTGGTCTCCGAGCCCTTCTTGCCGAGGCGTGCCTTCTGCTCCTCGAGCAGTACCTGGCCGCGCTTCTGCAGATCCTCCGCCCGGGACTTGGCGTCGTGAGCCAGCTTCTCAGCCTTGGCGCGTGCGTCTGCCGCTGCGCCTTCAACCTTGACGCGGGCGTCCGCTGCAGTGCTCTCAACCTGACCCTTCAGTTCGATGCTCTTGTCTCGAATCAGCGTGCGGGTCTCCTCGCCGGACTGTGGCGCCAGGAGCAGAGCCGCCGCCGCGCCCGCGAGGCCGCCCACCACGAAGCCCACCAGAAAGGCGCCGATATCGCTATCTCGATCCGACATTGTGTCCTCTCCTCGCAGGTTGACTGCGCTATGTGCCCCGACCGGGCCGGAGCAGGTCGAGTGCCCGGCGCACCGCGGCCAGTGCGCTGTTGGCCTTGATCACCGGATCCACAAGGTTGTTGCCGAGGAACGCGGTCGTGCCGCGCACGGTATCCAGGGTTTCCTGCGTTGACATCAGGATGGGACGGATCTCGTTCTGGAGCAGCGCCGTCAGGCGGGCGATCTGGACGATCAGCAACACCAGGGCCAGACCTATGACGAGCGCCTCAGCAGCCATGAAGACGATGACGATGTCCCGAATGGTTTCTGTCTGATCGGGGCTTCTGAGCATCGCCGCCACGGCAAAGCCGGAGGCGACCAGGATCACGGCCAGAACCGCCAATCCGATCGCCACGTACGTGCGCATCCGGCGATCCTCTGCCGGCGGCTGCGCATCTCCCTGATCCTGAACGGGAGGCAGGCTCTCTCTCACGGGGAGGATTATAGCATAGGCATCTCCGGAGCTGATGGAGAGATGACCGTTGTGGCATAATCACGATCGAGGTAGGTGGATGGACGATGTCTCTGCGCGACAGAACTGGCTTGGCCGACGGGGCTTCCTGCGCCTTGGCGTGGCGGCCGCAGGCGGGCTGGCCATGCCTCGCTGGCTGAGGCCGGCCGTGCAGTTCCCAGAGGGGGAGCGTCTGGGACGCGTGTGCATCGCGGGGAAGGTTGACGTCAAGGCCCGGCCGGATGCGGACGCCGCCACCGTCGAGGTCCTCTACGAGGACGCCGTCGTGGTGTGGCTGCGGGAGCGCGTCGGGAACAAGCCGCTGTTCAAGAACCAGCGCTGGGTGGAGACGGAGCGCGGTTACATCTGGTCTCCGCTCCTGCAGCCCGTGAAGAACGTGCCTAACGTTCCCGTCGAGACGCTCCCCGAGACCGGGCTGGGCCCGGGTTTTTGGGCCGAAGTGACGGTGCCGTACGTGGATGTCGTGGTGGGCAATCCTCCGGCCCGGTCGCCATACCTGCGCGCAGCCCAACTGCCGAGGTTGTACTACTCGCAGATCGTATGGATTGACCAAGTGCGGACCGATGACGCCGGCCGCACGTTCTACCAGATCAACGAGCGTTACGGCTACGGGGATCTGCTGTGGGCCGCAGCCGAGGCCTTCCGCCCGCTGACGGAGGATGACTGGTCGCCGATCCGGCCGGAGGTGGAGGACAAGAAGGTCGTCGTCGATCTCACGGCGCAGACGCTTGCCTGTATGGAGCAGGGGCGGGAGGTGTACTTCTGCCGCATCTCCTCCGGCGCGAAGTTCGACGCGCAGGGCAACGCGGTCGACAGGTGGTCCACGCCGATCGGCCCGCACCCGATCTGGCGAAAGGTGTTCTCGCTGCACATGAGCGGCGGGACCACCGGCGGAGGCTACGATCTTCCTGGCATCGGGTGGACGTGTCTGTTCAGCGGGGACGGCGTGGCCATCCACTCGACGTTCTGGCACAACGACTTCGGGGAAACGAGGTCCCACGGCTGCGTGAATGCCAGCCCGGAGGACGCGCGGTGGGTATTCCGATGGACCTCGCCCCACGTCCCGGCGATCCCCGGTGATGAAACCGTCTCAATGCCTGGCGGGACGATCGTCGAGGTCGTCGAAAGCTGAGTGTGGTACGGCGAGGCTAGCGGAGTTCTCCGGTCAGCGGATCGACGCCAGTGTCGATCAGGCCTGCGGAGATGTCAGCGAGCAGACTTTCGGCGAGCGCGAGCCGCCCCTCCGAGACCACCGAGGTATTCACCAAGTGGAAGCGGATGCCGAGTGGGATGGTCGTCCCGCCCTGTCCGGTCTTGGCCTGTGTCCACGCCGCCTCGAGTGCAGCCGCAACGTCGAAGTCACCTGAGGCGATCCAGGACGGGGCCAGATCGCTGGCTGGTTCACCGACCCCCACGAGGGCAACGTCTGAGTTGGCAGGCAATCCCAGGTCGGTGAGAGACTGCGGCTGAGGTGCCACCAGGAGCGCGGAGAGGCCCTCAGCAGCGATATTCGCCGGCCTTCCCTCTAGATACGCCGGATACTCCACGTAGGGTGGGTGAACCGGGCGACAGAGGCCGCAGTAGTAGGTGCCGCCCGCGACAAAGCCGCGCGCCAAGGCGAGGTTGGCAACCGACGCGTCGAGCACGACCGCGCCGATACGATACTCGGGCGTAACCATCGCTGCCAGGTATCCGAGCGCGAAACCAAGCTGATCGTACCGAATGCCATCGGGGGAAATCGCCGTAAGGTTGGGTGCGGGCTGCAAGCCGGCAATGCCCAGGGAAACGGTGTGCACTGCGGGATGGGTCTCCGCCCAAGGCTGAAGGCCAGGATCCGGCGGAAGGGCCACGAGCAGCGCAACTCCCGCTGCTTCGTCTTCCGGCAGAGCTTCCAGGGTGGAGAACTCCATCTCGGCGGTCACCGCCAACTGCTCAAGCGCGGCCTGAGCTTGCGCGACGAGGGCAGCGTCGGTCGCGTCACCCGCAATGGTCGGCGCGACGAGGATCATTCGCGAGGCAGCCGGCGTTGGGGAGGAGGTAGGGATGAGCGCTGCACCGGGAGTTGCTGTTGGTGTGGGAAGCGCGGCCTGCGGGCGGTTGCATCCTGCGACCAGCGCGAGGAGTGTGGCGGCAATCAGGATGCGCCTCATCTGAGTAGCCGGTCGCCCATGTACTGAAAGCATGTGTAGGCTAGTCCGGGCCCGGAGGTTGAGTAGGGGGCGTGCGCTTGCCTGGCGACTGGCGGGAAGTGTCTGGACGTACAAGGAAGGACACTGCCAGCAGGCCCAGCACGGTTGCCACGAGCGCCGGCAGCAGGTTGAGACTCCCCAGACGCCCGAAGCGCCACGCGAACGCCTCTGCCAGCCAGTGGCCGGCGAAGAAGCACACCCACGCGGCGAAGACGAACTGCGCCATGCGATACAGGCTGCCACCCCGGATGAGATGGAACGCCAGGCCGCACGCTGTGGCGATCAGGAATGCGAGCAGCGCGCCGGGGAGAGTCATAGTGTGATGATACCGCCTCCGAG
This sequence comes from Chloroflexota bacterium, assembly GCA_026390045.1. GTDB lineage: Bacteria > Chloroflexota > Anaerolineae > Anaerolineales > E44-bin32 > DYJB01. The sequence continues at coordinate 5,185 of JAPLGR010000711.1, forward strand.
GCACAGGTCGTCAAGATAGAACACGGCCGACTGGCCAGGCGCAATGCCGGGCTCGAGCGCTGTAAGTTCGACACGGACTTCGGTCGGAGAGCTGCAGCTGATTTGGGCCTTCACGCGCGGCGCATGATAACGCACCTGGACGGAAGCGTCGAACCGGTCTGCGGGGGGAGTCCCGGCAATCCAGTTGACCCGGGTTGCCGAGAATTGCCGCCGGCCGATTGTCTCCCGGCCACCAACTATCAACGCGTTGCGG
>JAPLGR010000249.1 GCA_026390045.1 Chloroflexota bacterium
GGCGAGGGCGTCAGGCGCTGCTCGGCCTGCTCATCTTCCTTGGTGTCTCATCCAGCATCCTCAATGCCTACCACTGGGAGCGGTTCTGGGAGAACCAGAAAGCCGTCTGGTGGCAGCTGTGGTGGAGGGCGCCCGAGCTCCAGGATGGCACCGTCCTCTTGGTTTCCATTCCGGAGGAGGGTTTCTTTGAGGACTATGAGATCTGGGGGCCGGCGAATCTGATCTACCGCCCCGGGGTCCAGACGATAACACTTGGCGCAGAGATCCTGAATCCGTCGACGATCGCCAAGATGCGGGCAGGTACGGTCGAGACGCGGGCCATGCGTAAGCTCGCCTACGTGCGGGACTTCAACCGGAGCCTGCTGCTGTCCCTCCGGTCGGGCAACTCGTGTGTGCACGTCGTCGACCGGGAGGATCTCACACTCCCACTGGAATACGAACCCGAGCTGTCGCCTGTCCTGCGTTTCTCGCATGTCGAACAGATCGACCTGGATGGCGGTGCCAGCCCTCCGCCATTGGTCATCTTCGGGACCGAGCCGGAGCATGGCTGGTGCTATTACTATCAGAAGGCTGAGTTGGCCAAGCAGGCCGGCGATTGGGAGACCGTCAACACTCTGGGCGACGAGGTCATGGCGGCGGGCCTCAAGCCGATAGATCAAGTGGAGTGGCTGCCATTTCTGGAGGGATTCCTCTGGGCGGGTGATCAGGAGACTGCCGCCACTATTGCCTCCTATATGAGCTACAAGGCGGCGCTGCCTAGAGAAGTCTGCGCCGCTCTTGATCGGGGAGGGTTCCGGTTCGGAGACACCATCCAGGCAGCGATGCAGGAGACTGTGTGCGGGCCCTGATGCGCTCGGTTTCTCTTCCGCCTCCGGGGCATGCCCGGCGAGGCACGAAGGGACTGCCGTCCAGGGACCTACAGTGACCATTGCCTGCTCGCGAAGCTTGGGTTGCTTCTTCCCGATGTGGAGAGTGCATGGACTCGACTGGGAGTGCCATCATCCGCAGTCACTAGTTGATGGCCGAACCAGCTCCGCTCGGTTCCATGAGCGAAAGGGGGTACTTGCCGCCCGGACGGTGGACGGAGGGGCGCCGCTTCCCGATAGGCATGCTTCCACCAACGCCCACCCCGCACACCTACACGGTCCAGGGTGGCGACACGTTGTTCAGCATCGCGCGTGATCTGGACATCGATGTGGACGCGCTGATGGCGGCCAATGGGCTGACGGATCCCGATAGGCTGAGCGTAGGCCAGGTTCTGACGATCCCCGAGGTGAGTGAGTCGATGTCCGCCTCGCCCGTCTCGACGACGACGCCCGCGCCCCCGACGCTGACGCCGCCCCCTTCGGATTCGCAGGCGCCGCGGCTGGAGATACGCGGCGTTGACGGCGCGGGCATCCTGGACAAGGAGACGGTGCGCCTGCTGAACACCGGCGGGCTGGCTGCGATGGCGGGTTGGACCCTCGACGATGGCCAGGGCAGGGTGTATCGCTTCCCCAATGGTTTCACGTTGTACAATCGCGGCGCAGTCAGCCTTCACACCCAGACGGGTACCGACACGGCCATCGACCTGTACTGGGGCCTGTCGGCCGCCGCCTGGACTTCAGGAAAGGTGATGACCCTGAGAGATGGCAGCGGTGAAGTTCAGTCAACCTTCACGATCCCCTGAGCGGCGGGCTGTCGTGGCGGGGCTTGCCATTGGCCTGGTGGTGTTGGCCAGTGTCCTGGGTGCGTGTTCAGGACGCAGTGAGGCAGAGGCCTACCACCGCGCTCAGCCCAGTGAGCTGTACCTGTACACCCCGCCGAACTACGAGCCGGGCACTGCTACCCAGCTTCTCCTGGCCTTGCACGGCGAGGGCGAGGATGCGTTCGACTGCTACGACTTCTGGCGGACCTACGCCGACACGAACGGCTTGGTCCTGCTGTGCCCGGAGTTGCCCTACAGCGATGGGCGGTTGGATCGGACTGCGGCACAGGTGCTGATTGGCCAGGCACTGCAGACGGCGTACGCCGAGGTCAGCCTGCGCGGGACCTTCTTTGTGGTCGGATTCGGTGAGGGGGGCACGCTGGGCCTGCAGTACACATCGCAATTCCCCCAGGCCATCACCGGAGTTGTTGCCATTGGGAATGAGGAGTTCCCCGCGCTCACGGGATCAGCCCGAATGCCGGTGCTCATCCTGACGCCTTCCGGCAACCGCACGGCGTCGGAAGCGGCACAGGCGTACGTCGATCAGATGGCCCCCCTGGGACTGACAATTCGCCTGGTGGTGTTGGAAGAGAAGGGGGACAAGCTCACCCGCGATGCGGGACGGATGACGGGAGAATTCCTGGCCGAGACTCTGCGCTAGGTCCATCGGATGACCATCCTCGAGCGGATTGCCGAGCAGCGAATCGTAGACGCGCTGCGTCTCGAGGTGTTCGACGGGCTGGCGGGCCGTGGGCAAAGGCTGGACCTGGATGACGAGGCTGCCGTTCCATCCGAATGGAGGGCAGCGTTTCGCCTGCTAAAGAACGCCGGCTTTGCTCCAGAGTAGATTGCACTAGGCCGAGAGATCGACGTGGAGCGCACCCGGTTGCAGGCTGAGCTGGCGTCAGGGGCGGAATCAGGCCCCGATCTGAGGGCCGAGGTAGCGGCGCTGAACCACAGGATCGGCGACTTCAACCTGCTGGTGCCGCATGTTTGCCTGCAGAAGCCGATGTTCAGGGTCCGACGGTATCGAGGGGTGCGACCAGGGATGGGAATCAACAGGCCGGCGAACTCGCCGGCCTGTTGATTTGAGCCGCTAGGCTGGGGCGCCGCCTTCGGGCGGCTTCTTGTTTGCGTCCTGGGCTTCGGCGGTCTTGGCATCGTCACCTTGGAGTCCCTTGCGGAACTCCTTGATCCCCTTGCCGAGCTCTCCTCCGATCTTGCCGATTCGGCCGACGCCGAAGATCAGCAGGATGATGGCGAGGATAATGATCAGTTCTGGACCGCCCAATCGGAATGGCATCTCAGCCTCCGCGCGTGTTGAGTGAAGCGCGTGGCTATTATATCACCGGCTGCTTGCGCCGCCTCCGGCCGTCTGATAGACTCGAAGCGTCGAGATCCCCGAGATGACACAGGCCCTCTACCGCCGGTGGCGGCCGCAGACCTGGGACGAGGTCGTCGGCCAAGAGCATGTCGTGCAGACGCTGCGCAATGCTGTGCGCAGCGATCGCTGGGTGCATGCCTACCTACTGGCCGGCCCGCGCGGCACAGGCAAGACGACGATGGCCCGTCTTCTGGCCAAGGCCGCCAACTGCCTGGCCGAATCACCGGCCGATCGTCCGTGCAATGCGTGTGCGCACTGCAAGGCGGTCAACGCCGGCACCTTCCTTGATCTGATCGAGATTGACGCGGCATCGAACACCAGTGTTGAGGATGTGCGCGATCTGCGCGATCGGATCAACTTCCGGCCCAACCAGGGACGCGTCAAGTTCTACATTATCGACGAAGTCCACATGCTCTCGACGCCTGCGTTCAATGCGTTGCTCAAGACGCTGGAGGAGCCGCCGGCGCATGCCCGCTTCGTCCTCGCCACC
>JAPLGR010000672.1 GCA_026390045.1 Chloroflexota bacterium
CGCACTACCTGCCCGGCATGATCGACGCCGAAACCCGCGTTCACACCCAGCATTGCGGGTGCTCCGGCCAGGGGCATTCCTGCCCAACCTCCCAGCTCGGATCCAAGCAGGCGGGCTACACTGATGCAGGAACGACGGTCGTCACCCTGTCCAAGGCCATCTCGGAGGGCGATCGCCGTCACGCCCGGTATGCGCGACTGACCCTGGACGCTTCGGGCAAGGTGCTCAAGCTCGCCGTCTCCAGGTAGCTCCAATCTGGCACCGTTCTTGCATCGTGGCCATCACGCAAGGAATCCGGCGTGATGGCCACGAACCGTCTTGGCTTCCACTACTACCCAGATGACCGCCACTACACCGAGAAGGACCTCGCCGCCTGGCTGCCGGCCCTCTCCGCCCTGGGCGCCAAGTGGCTGACCCTGCGGACGACGACCTCCCGGGCGGTGCCGGAAACCTTCGTGCGCGGCTTGCTGGAAGCCGGCATCACGCCGATCGTCCTGCTCCCGGCTTGCCTGACCTCGATCCGGACTGCGGAGTGCAGCAGCCTCTTCGAGGCATACGCCCACTGGGGCGTCCGGCATGTCGTCATCGGCGATCGCCCCAACACCCGCGCCGCATGGGAACCGTCCGAATGGGGACGGCCGGCGCTCGTTGAGCGCTGTCTTGACCGGTTGATCCCCATCCTTCAGGCTCAGCGCGCGGCCGGCCTTCACCCCGTGCTGCCGGCACTCGAACCGGGTGGCGACTACTGGGATACGGCGTTCCTCTCCAGCATGCTCGCTGCCCTCCAGCGCCGAGGACAGCAGTCGCTACTGCGCGATCTTGCTCTCGGAATGTATGCCTGGTCCCTCGGTCGACCCCTCGATTGGGGACGTGGCGGCGCGAAGGCATGGCCGTCGGTCCGCCCCTATCAGACCCCGGACGACGTGCAAGACCAGCGCGGCTTCCGTGCCTTCGACTGGTATGCCCAGATCGCGCAGGAGACCATCGGGCGGTCCCTTCCCATGCTGGTCGTCGGTGGCGGCATCGGGCCGTCATGGGATCCGGACTCCGAGAGTGAGACCGCCGAACTGATTGGCATGGCGAGAGCACTTGCATCCGCCGATGTCCCTGACACGCTCCTCGCCTTCAACCTCTACTTGCTGTGCGCTGAGCCAGGAGCGGCGGAGCATTCGGCGGCGCTGTATGCGGAACCTAATTCGCCGCGCGCCGCTGCCCGCGCGTTGTTCGCTTTGGCGTCGGAGCCGACCAGCGCACCAGCTCAGGCTGCCGCCAAGACCATCGGTCACTACCTGCTCCTGCCGACCAACGGGACTCTCGGCCGCGATGAGTGGAACGCGCTGGCCGAGTACGTCCTAGTCTGGCGCCCGGTCATCGGCTTCTCGGTCAGTGAAGCAAGCCTGGCATCTGAAGTGACGCTGGTTGGAGACAGCCACGCCCTGCCAATCAGCGTGGAGAACGAGTTGAGCACCGCCGGGTGTGTTGTCCGGCGCGTCATTCCGCAGTCCGCACCCGTGGCTACCATGCCGCCGGCATCGGCAGGAACGGTAGCCCCATCGATCCTTGCTGCAGGAGCACGAAATGGATAACGTCGCCCGCATCCCCGCACAGCGCACGATCCCTACTCAGGAGTCACCTGCCGTTGGCAAAGCCCGCGTCAAGGTGCTCGGTCTGGGTGGCGGCGGATCGAATGCCGTCGATCGGATGATCGAGCTTGGCCTGACCGGCGTGGAGTTCATCGCCGCCAACACCGATCGACAGGCCCTGGCTTCCAGCCTGGCGCCCACGCGATTGGTGCTCGGACCGCGCGTGACGCGCGGGCTTGGCGCCGGCGGGAACCCCAAAACCGGGGCGGCCGCGGCGATGGAAAGCAGCCGCGAGCTGGCGGCCGTGCTGGCCGGGGCCGACATGGTGTTCATCACCGCCGGCATGGGCGGCGGCACCGGCACCGGCGCGGCAGCGGTCGCGGCCGAGATCGCGCGGGAGGTCGGTGCTGTCGTGATCGCGGTCGTCACCTTGCCGTTCTCGTTCGAAATGACTCGCCGCTCGCAGAACGCCCTGGACGGCGTCAAGCTCCTTCAGCCCCACACGCACACGCTGATCACCGTCCCCAACGATCGGCTCCTCCAGGTGGCGCCTCGCGATGTCAGCCTAGAGGTCGCCTTCCGTTTGGCCGACGATGTGCTGCGACAGGGCGTGCAGGCTGTCTCCGAACTGATCACGCACGCCGGGTTGATCAACGTCGACTTCGCCCATATCCGTTCGCTCATGGAGCGCGGCGGTGGTGCGCTGATGGCCATCGGCGTCGCGGAAGGCCCCGACAAGGCGCGAGATGCGATCCATCAGGCACTGCATCACCCGCTGCTCGGCGTGGACAGTCTCGAGTATGCCAACGGCGCGCTGGTGCATTTCACTGGCGGTGAGGACCTGACGCTGTTTGAAGTCAGTGAGGCAGTCGACGAGCTGCGCGCTTCGCTGGCGCCGGACACCGACATCATCCTTGGCGCCACCACAGAAGTCGCGATGGAAGGTCGGACGCAGGTGATCCTGATCGTGACCGGCATTGGCGCACGGCCCATGCCGACGGCCGTTGCGAGCCTGCCGCGGGCAGCTTCTCTCGCTGCCGCACCCACCGCAGAGGACGACCTCGACCTGCCAACTTTCCTGCGCCGACGCGTCGCTGTCGGCTGATGAGGAGCAAGCACATGGACCCCGACGCCATCGAACGCGTTACTCACGAGGTTGTCAGGACCTATGCAGAAATGCGGGGGGTTTCGCCGACCATCCGGCGCGAGACACGCGCCACCCGGGAACAGTACGTTCTCACCTACAAGGCCAAGGTCAACCTGCCGGGCGGCAAGACGATGAACCGCATCGTGCGCGTCACCGCCGATGCGCGCGGGCGCGTGCAGCGCATCAGCACTTCGAGGTAACCATGACACCCGTGACGCCCATCACTTCTTCCCCCGTCCGCCTGTTCTTCTGGCGCGTAGCCGCACTGGCGACCGACGTTGCGCTCCGCAATCGCGCCGGGATCACCACCGCCTGGCCCTTCGTTCAACTCCTCGGCGGCGGCCTGGTCGCCTATGCCGTTGGGAGACTGTTTGGCGCCTGGGCGCTTTCCGCCATTCCCTAGCCGCTCCCTCTCACTGCACTCAGACGCAACGCGCCCGCCTCATACGCCGGGCCTGTTGTTCTGTCGCGAGTTTGCGGCGACTCCCTCGCCAAGGTACAATGCGCGTTTGAAAGGCACCGACCACACACGCCTATGGGACGCCGCGCCCAGCTGAAACTGCTATTGCTCGTTGTCATGGTGGGCTTCGTGCTCGGCCTGTTGAGCATCCTCCTGGGCCATATCGAGGCGGGCGGCGCCAGCGGGACGCCCACGCTCCCCGCAGGCGTCGGCCAAACGACGATCCTTATCCTGGGCGTCGATCGTTTTGACCAACCCCCTGCGCTGCGCGCCATCTGGTTCGCCACGTTCCGGCCTCCAGGCCGAAGCGTTTTCTTGTATGGCCTTCCGACCAACGCACCGATCGCGGGCCAGGATATCGTGACGCTCAGCGCACTCTTCTCCTGGTCGGCCGATCTTGGCGTTGATCCGCTGTTCCTCGACACGCTGGCCCGCACCGTGCCCCTTCAGCCCGATGCCACGGTGCTGATGGACGAGACCGCCTTCGCCGGTCTGATCGACTACCTGGGCGGCGTGGACCTCAACGGCACAACCTTCTCCGGCAACGAGATCCTTGGCTTCCTAAGCCTGGTGGTCCAGGAGCCTGAGGCCTCACTGACGTCCCAGTCGCGGCTGATCGAGGCGATGGTCCAGCGTTTGCCCGCCCTGGGCGCCCTCCCGGACGTCAGTCCGTTGCTGGCGCTGGTGCCCGATCATGCTCACCTCTCCCTTCCCGCAAACCAGCTGCTGGGCATGCTTTCGCCGCTGCTTCCCGTGGATCCTGCCGAGATCCACGTGGATCGTTGGTCTTCGGAAGCCGAGCCCTGACATCTCGGTGGCACGTATTGACGCCTCCCCCCGCTTGCACTCTGCAGTAAGTGCCGCTATCCTAAATACTTGAACCAGCGGTGAGCCTGCCGGAGCATCGGCGGTGAGGACGATGCGCACGGCACTTTGTCTCAAGCGAGTCCCGAACGCCCCACGCCGAGACGTTCGACACCTGCCAGAACCTGGCGGGCGCCCTCCGCTGAGTTACATCGCCTGAGGGAGGAAGCCATGAAGAAGTTCGCCCTTGTCTCGCTGGTCGTTGCGGCCGGGCTGCTCCTAGCAGCCTGCGGAGGTGCGGCCCAACCTGCCGCGACCGAGGCGCCGGCACCGGCCGAAGTCAGCCTGTTCGACCTCGGCGGCGCCACGATCACTGTCGCCGTCGAGAATGCCTATCCCCCATTCAACATGATCAGTGAGGCCACGGGGGAGCCCGTCGGTTGGGACTACGACGCGGTCGCGGAGATCTGCAAACGCCTGAACTGCGTCCCGGAGTTCACCCAGGCAGCATGGGACGGCATCTTCCCGGCCATGGAAGCCGGCGAGTTTGACATGCTCGCCGACGGCGTCACCCGACTGGGCGAGCGAGAACTGATCGTCGAGTTCTCGATCCCCTACGTCACCATCGGCCAGGTGCTTCTTATTCGCTCGGATCAGACCATCAACGACGTTGAGGCCTTCAAGGCAGATCCCCAGGTCCTGGTCGGAACGCAGATCGGGACGACGAATGAGCTCGTCGCCAAGGAGAACTTCCCTGTCGATCGGATCAAGAGCTTCGAGGACTTCGGCGCCGCGGTGGCCGGGCTCATCGGCGGTGACTTGGATGCCGTGGTCATTGACAACGTCTCGGCGGTCGGCTTCATCGGCGCCAACCCCGGACAACTTCAGGCTGGCCCCCAGCTGACATCCGACGAGCAACTGGCATTTGCGTTCCCGCCAGGGAGCACGCTCGCGCTGTCAGTCAACCACGCTCTGCGCGCGATGGAGGCGGACGGCACGCTCAAGACCCTGAACGACAAGTGGTTCAACCCGAAGTAACGTCGTCGGCTACCACGCGCAACTGACTGAAGCAAGGGCAGGACGGCAGTAGAGCTGTCGACCTGCCCTTGCATGGAAGGCACGCGTCATGACCGAACCACCTTCACCGTCGACCGCCGCCGTCATCGACTCTGCCCGACTCGCGGCCAAGGGACCGCGCGTCCGCTGGGCGTCCCTCCCATGGTGGGCCTTCATCCTGGTCGCGGCCGCTCTCTTGGTCATCTACCTGATCCTCGCGGCCCCCAAATACCGCGAGACCTTCTCCTACCTTTCTGTCGGGATGCTGGTCACCCTGCGTATTACCGTCGCTTCGTATTCCATCGCCACTGTGATCGGCCTCATCACCGGCCTCGCCCGTACGTCCAAGAATCCGGTTGCGTACACCCTTGCCACGCTCTACGTAGAAGCCGTTCGCGGTATCCCCCTCATCGTCCTCATGCTCTACATGGCCTTTGTCCTCGTCCCGATGGTGATGGGCGGTCTCCGCGCCGTCGCCACCTGGGGACTGACGCTCGGGCCGGCAGGCGGGCTGGCCAACTTCCTGACCCAGATGTCCCAAGTAACAAGCCGCCAGGTGAGCCTGGAAGCGCGGGCCGTCATCGCGTTGGGATTCGGCTACGGCGCCTACGAGGCGGAGATCTTCCGGGCCGGCATCCAATCCATCGGGCGCGGCCAGATGGAGGCCGCCCGCTCCCTCGGGATGACCTACCCTCAGGCAATGATGCGCGTCATCCTCCCCCAGGCCATCCGCCGCGTCCTGCCGCCCCTGGGTAACGACTTCATCGCCTGCCTCAAGGACTCCTCGCTCGCGACGGTTCTTGCCGTCAACGAGCTCACCCAGCTTGGCCGTCTCCGTCGTTCCAGCACCTTCCGTGTCTTTGAGACCTTCAACGTCCTGACCTTCCTCTACTTATCTATGACCCTGGCCCTGTCCGGCCTCGTGAGGGTGCTCGAGCGCAAGATGCATTTCGAGGAGTAAGTATGGATCCGCTCATCCATGTCAAGGACCTGCACAAGTACTTTGGCTCAGTGGAAGCCGTCCGCGGGGTCACCCTAGACGTCGCCAAGGGCGAGGTGGTCGTCATCATCGGGCCGAGCGGGTCTGGGAAGAGCACACTCCTGCGCTGCGTCAATCACCTCGAGACGCCGACTAGCGGAGAGGTCTGGATAGACGGTCACGAACTCACGCACAAGGGCACTGACATCAATGCCGTGCGGGCCGAAGTCGGCATGGTGTTCCAGCTCTTCAACCTCTTCCCGCATCTGACGGCGCTGGAGAACATCGCGCTAGCGCAGAGGGTGGTTCGCAAGCGGTCACGCGACGAGGCAGTGGCCGTGGCGACGGAGCAGCTCAAGCGCGTCGGCATCCCCGAGAAGGCCGCTTGCTACCCGGGGCAGCTCTCCGGCGGGCAGCAGCAGCGCGTGGCTATCGCCCGCGCCCTGGCCATGCAGCCCAAGATCATGCTCTTTGATGAGCCGACCTCTGCCCTCGACCCCGAGATGATCAAAGAGGTCCTCGACTGCATGCTGGAGCTCGCCGAGGCCGGAATGACCATGCTCGTGGTGAGCCACGAGATGGGATTCGCCAAGGCCGCCGCCCGGCGGATCATCTTCATGGACCAGGGCGTGATCGTCGAGGAGACGACGCCGTACGAGCTCTACACGAATCCGAGGGAGGAGCGGACCAAGCTCTTCCTCAGCAAGATCCTGCATTAGCCCAATCACTCGATTGAAGGCGCGGGGGTCTCCCTCACAGCGAACAAAACGGAGCCACCGTGCGGTGGCTCCATCGTGTGCGCTGGGGGGGACTTGAACCCACACGCCTTGCGGCACATGGCCCTCAACCATGCCTGTCTGCCAATTCCAGCACCAGCGCGGGCAGGTCGTATTATAATCACGTTGGATTGATTGTCAAGCGATTTTTTTGACCTGTCGACGAGAATTGGTTTAATTGAGGAGATGAAAATGACTCGTATCGTAGT
>JAPLGR010000697.1 GCA_026390045.1 Chloroflexota bacterium
GTTCCAGTCGATCGGTTTCCGCTGGGCGGACAACCTTCGCCGTACCGAAGGCGCCGAGATCGACCGCTTCCTCGGCTACTACGAAGCCGTGCCCAACGCGCCGGTTCTCATCGCCAGCGCCAGCCAGCAAACGCCCTGACCCGTCGGCCAGCCCGGGCAGGCAAGACCAGCCGGGCCGCCGCGCAGTCTCCTCCGGTTTCAGGAGGATGGCGTTCTCTCCTCACGACTTCTTCGACAGGGATGCCGCCGAAGGCGGCAGGGATGCGCGGGCTTGATATGTGGATTAGAATCGCTGGCGAGGACAGGAGACGGCGAGACACGGATGGACAAACCGCGGTCTCAAAGGCTGCTTCGGGCACTGATCTGGCCCTTGGGCCTGGTGGCCGCGACGCTTGTCATCGCAGGGTGTGATGTTCTGATTCCACAGGCAACACTACCCGCGCCGACGCCGCTCCCGATCCAGGTATCCGCTTCAATCTCCGGCCGCGCCTGGGATGACCAATGTTCTCTTCCTCTCGGCGAGGCGCCATCTCAGTCCCTCTCGGACCCCGGCTGCGTTGCGCTGCCGGATGGTACATACCAGGCGAACGGATTGCGGGAGCCCGGTGAGCCCGGGCTGTCCGGCCTCCGCGTCGCGCTTGCCTCTGGCGAATGCCCCGGAACGCCGGTCACGGAGACGACATCGGACGCCGAGGGTGCTTTTGCTTTCGGATCTCTGCCGGCGGGCCTGTACTGCGTGACGCTCGATGCCAATGATCCGTCAAATGCAGGCGTGCTAGGGAGCGGCCGATGGACTTCGCCCGACGCGGCCAGCCTGCATGCACAGGCCAGCCGCGAGATTACGGTCGGAGCCGGTGCGCTGATCGAGGCGCAGGACTTTGGGTGGGACGCCGACGTCCGGCAAGCTGGCGCGACGGCCTCGCCCATACCCACGATCGTTGCGACGCCTGCAGGCTGCACGGATCTGGCCGGCCTGGTCGAGGACGTCACTTTCCCGGACGACACGCCCGTCGGGGCCGGCGAGTCCTTCCGCAAGGTCTGGCGTGTGCGCAACGACGGGACGTGCACCTGGACGTCCGCCTATGCCATGGTGTTCTCCAGCGGCGAACGAATGGGCGGCGCGCTGCTTGTGCCGCTGACCACCACGGTCAGACCTGGCGAGACGGCGGATCTGGCGGTCGACCTGGTGGCGCCTTCAACGCCCGGGACGTACCGCGGCTACTGGCTGTTGCGCAATGATCGGGGCTTGCTGTTTGGGATGCCAACCACCGGCGTCAATCCTCTTTGGTTGCAGGTCGTTGTGGTAAGTCCCGGGAGCACCGTCACCGGAGGCTGGGACGCGGAGTACTTCTCCAATCGCAACCTAAGCGGCGCGCCAACGCAGACTCGTCATGACGCCGCCATCAACTTCACCTGGGGCAGTGGCCCACCCGATCCATTGCTGCCGGCAGATTCGTTCTCCGCGCGATGGACCGGGTCCACAAGCTTTGACATGGCCGTCTACCGGTTCCACGTCATTGTGGATGACGGCGCGCGCCTGTGGGTGGATGGGAACCTGCTGATCGACGGCTGGGAATCCAAGTCGAAGCGCGAGATCACGCAGGATCTTGGCCTGACGCGAGGTGAGCACAGCCTGCGACTGGAGTACTTCGAGAACCGGGGGACGGCCACCATCCGCCTGTACTGGGAGAAGCTGAGCAAGCCGTCCTTCCCGGAATGGAAGGCGCAGTTCTGGGGCAACAGGGACCTCTCGGGCACGCCCGTGCTCGTCCGGAACGACTCCCAGGTTGATTTCGACTGGGGCTCGAAGGCGCCGGCCGTCGGCGTGCCGGCCGACCGGTTCTCGGCGCGTTGGACCCGAACGATTGACTTTGCTGCTGGGCTGTACCGCTTCCGCCTGCGCGCCAACGATGGCGTTCGCTTCTACATCGACGAAACGCGCTTGGTGAACGAATGGCACGCGTCCGACGGGATGACCGTGTACACCGTCGAGCGTTTCCTATCCGGGCCTAGCGCGCTGCTGGTTGACTACTACGACGACAGCGGCAATGCGCGCGTCGCGCTGAGCTGGGAGCGCCTGACGACGACGCTGACGCCCAGCCCAACCGGGTCGATCACGTCCACCGCGACAATCACGCCGACCCCCACAATCTCGCCCACGGTGACTGAGACGCTGATCCCGTCTGACACACCCACAGATACGCTAACGCCGACCGAGACGGAGACCGCTACGCCCACGCCGCCATAGCTGCCCACGGATACATCGGCGGTTTAGGGGATCGGAGTAGCAAGGCTACGGCGGCCCTGCCATGAGACTCCTCAGCGGGGTCGCTTCACTTCGGACTGCAGCAGCGGATCGGTTCCCTCCGCGCTGCCGAATTCAGTTGCGATGCGATTGCCTTTCGCACGCGGCTGCCTTCTTCTTGTCCGGCGTCACCCCGGGTCATCCAGCATGCTAGGCAGGGATTCGGGTGCCGTTGTCGAGTTGGGGTGGATGCGCATTCCTCACGTCAGTCGATGCGCTTAGGCATGCGCCCCGCCGCTGGTATGCTTGTGACGTAGGCCCAATGCACGAGTTGGCGGTCACCCAGAGCGTGCTTGAGATTGTGCTGCGACACGCCCGCCAGGCGGGCGGCGCGCGCGTCTCTGCCATCCACCTGGTCGTTGGACAGCTCTCGTCGATCGTGGATGACTCAGTCGCCTACTACTGGGAGTCCGTCGCGCGTGACACGCCTGCCGAAGGCGCGCGGCTGCACTTCCGCCGCATTCCGGCTCGCTTCCGGTGCGAGGCCTGCGGACGCGAGTTCCCCCTGCAAGAGGAAACGCGCGACTGCCCGGGGTGCGCCAACGGTTTGGTGCGGCTGATCGCCGGAGACGAATTCTCGGTGGAGTCAATTGAAGTCGATGCGGACGGCGTGCCGCCGTCAGGCCCGGCGGGAGGTTGACCATGCCCAGGCGCGTCCCCGTGCTGGAGAACATCCTGGGCGCGAACGATCGTCTGGCGGACGAGAATCGCGCTCGCCTCGACCAAGCCTGCGTCCTCGGCATCAACCTGATGGCCTCACCGGGAGCCGGCAAGACCTCCCTGATCGAGCGCACCGTGCGCGCGCTCGCTGGCAAGCTGCGCCTGGCGGTGATCGACGGCGATATCGCCACCAGCCTGGATGCTGACCGCGCTACAGCCGCCGGTGCGACTGCGATTCAGATCAACACCGGCGGCGAGTGTCACCTTGATGCAGTCATGGTCCAGGGTGCGCTGCAGCAGCTCGATCTCTTTCATCTGGACCTGCTGATCGTCGAGAACGTCGGCAACCTCATCTGCCCGGCCGCGTTCCGCCTGGGGACGCACCATAACGTGCTGATCGCCTCGGTCCCGGAAGGCGATGACAAGCCGTACAAGTATCCCGGCATGTACCGCGGCGTCGATGTCCTGCTGATCAACAAGGTTGACTTGCTGCCCTACGTCGCGTTCGACATGGGCCGCTTCCAGAGGGGCGTCGAGCTGCTCAATCCCGGCGTAGCGACATTCGCCGTTTCGTGTCGGACAGGCGAGGGCTTGTCGGCGTGGCTCAGCTGGGTGGAAGCGGCGGTTGCTGGACGGCTCATGGACACGAAGGGACCGCAGAGCTCCACGGCATCTCAGTGAGCGACATCGTCATGGCGCTCCAGAAGGAAACTGTATGATCCCCAACCAGTGGTACGCCGTCCTTGAATCGAACGAGGTGCCTCGCGGCAGGCCGGTGGGCGTCACGCGGCTTGGTGAGCGACTCGTGTTCTGGCGTACGTCGGCTGGAGACCCGGTGTGCCTGCGCGACGTCTGTCCCCACCGAGGCGCGGCCCTCTCCTTGGGAAGGTTGCAGCACAACACAATTGGATGCCCCTTCCACGGCTTCACGTACGATCCTTCTGGAAGATGCATGCTCATCCCGGCCAATGGCCGGGCGGCCGCGGTGCCGAAGGCGTTTCAGGTAGCGGCGTATCCGGCGCGCGATGCACATGGCTTCATCTGGATATGGTTGGGAGAGGCCGCACGGGCGACGCCGGAGGTCCCCTGGTTCGAGAGCATCGAC
>JAPLGR010000202.1 GCA_026390045.1 Chloroflexota bacterium
CTGCAGCCGAGGCCCGGGCCGGCAAGGGAGTGCGTGTCCCAGAACGCGCCGAGGCGCTGGCGCGTGAACTGGCCTCCCGGCTGATACCGCCTCACGGATTCACACGTCTCCAAGCCGAGAAGGCGTACCTGAACGCCTTCCTCGATCCCGCCACCTTTGCCAGCCGCGTTGTGGAAACCTGCCTGCAACAGGGGGAGGGCTTCGGCCGAGGCCAGCCAAGACCTGAGCGGGTGATGGTCGAGTACGCGCAGCCGAACACGCATCACTCGTTCCACATTGGCCACGCGCGCAACGCGCTGCTGGGCGAGTCGCTCGCCCGCCTGGTGGAGTTTGCCGGCTTTCCCACCATCCGAGCCTCGTATCCGGGCGACATCGGGCTTGGCGTGATCACCTGCATGTGGGCATACCAGCGCTTCCACCTCGGCCAGGAGCCGCAGGGCGTACACGCGCGCGGGCAGTGGATGCTCAAGATCTACTCCGAGGCGACCGCCCTGCTCGCGCCGCGCGAGGGCGAGTCATCCGAACAGGCGGCGCAGCGCGAAGCCTACGAAGCCGAGCGCCGCGAGATGTACCGGCTGTGGGACACCGGCGACCCGGCGGTGCGCGAGCTGTGGCGCCGCACGCGCCAGTGGAGCCTGGACGAACTGCAGGACATCCTGGCTCTGCTGGACATCAAGATCGATGTCTTCTTCTACGAGAGCGAGGCGGATGAGCCGGCCAAGGCGATCGTCGAGGACTTGATCCGTCGCGGCGTGGCGGAGGACGAACGGCCTGCGGGCCCTGTGATCGTGCGCATCGACGAGAAGCTGGGGCTGAAGAAGGAGAAGTACCGCACGGCGGTGGTGCTGCGCAGCGACGGGACGACGCTGTACCTGACGAAGGATCTGGCGCTGGCCAAGCAGAAGTATGAGCAGTTCCACGTCGACCGGTCAATCTACGTCGTTGATGTCCGCCAGAGCCTGCACTTCCAGCAGGCGTTCAAGATCCTTGAGCTGATGGGGTTTCCTCAGGCATCCAAGTGCCACCACCTGGCCTACGGCTTCGTGTCGTTACCCGAGGGAGCCATGTCGGCCCGCAAGGGCAATGTTGTGCTGTTCATGGACGTACTTGAGGAGGCGGAGCGCCGGGTGCTCAAGGTAATCGCCGAGAAGAATCCCGACCTTCCGACCGAGCAGCGCGGTGCGATCGCCCGCCAGGTGGGGTTGGGCGCACTGGCATATGCGCTCCTTTCCGTGGACAATGCCAAGGACATCGTGTTCGACTGGGATAGCGCCCTGAGCTTCGACGGACAGACGGCACCGTACATCCAGAACGCCCACGTCCGGGCGAACAGCATCCTGCGCAAGGCGGGCGACCTGCCCCCGCAGACATCTACCTATTCGCCGCAGGAGCAGCTTGAGATCGAACTGATCGACTGGATCTCGCGCTTCCCGGCCGCGGTTCAGCAGGCGGCGCTGGAATACAAGCCGCTGCACATGGCCAGCTACGCCTACGACCTGGCCCGCGCTTTCCATGGCTTCTACCATGCGGTGCCAGTGATCCAGGCCGACGAGCCCGCGCGATCGGCGCGACTGCGCCTGGTCGCCGCTGCCCGCCAGACACTCGCGAATGGCCTCCGGCTGCTGGACATTGCAGCACCCGAGGTCATGTAGTCATCGGCCTCAAGCCGACATCGGGGTTCACCGACCCCGACAAGGAGAAAAGGGATCAGTATGAGCCGTCAGCGAGTCATCATCATGGGCGCCGCGGGGCGCGATTTCCACAACTTCAATGTGTACTTCCGTGGCAACCCGGACTATGAGGTTGTGGCCTTCACCGCCACGCAAATCCCGAACATCGAGGGCCGGACCTACCCGGCCAAATTGGCCGGGGCCCAGTATCCCAAAGGCATCCCCATCTATCCGGAGGCGGATCTGGTTTCCTTGATCGCCAAACTGAAGGCCGATCAGGTGGTTTTCGCCTACAGCGACGTGTCGCACGAGTATGTGATGCACAAGGCGTCGCAGGTGCTGGCGGCCGGCGCGGATTTCCGCATGCTTGGCGCACGGACCACCCAGGTGAAATCCAGCAAGCCGGTGGTTTCGATCTGCGCCACACGGACCGGGAGCGGCAAGAGCCAGACCACTCGGCGCGTGGCCGAGCTGCTCATGGCGCGTGGGTACAAAGTGGCCGCCATCCGTCACCCGATGCCCTATGGGGACCTGGTGAAGCAGGCGGTGCAGCGCTTTGGGAGCTACAAGGACCTTGCGACTCACCACTGCACGATCGAGGAACGTGAGGAGTACGAGCCCCACATCGCCAGTGGCATTATCGTCTACGCCGGGGTTGACTACGAGCGCATCCTGCGCCAGGCGGAGGCAGAGGTTGACGTCATCCTGTGGGACGGCGGCAACAACGACCTGTCGTTCTACAAGAGCGACCTGCACATCGTCGTCGTCGATCCGCATCGGCCCGGGCATGAGCTGCTGTACCACCCGGGCGAGGCGAATCTGCTGATGGCAGACGTCGTCGTGATCAATAAGGTGGACACCGCCAGCCGGGACGCCGTGATGACGGTGCGCAACAACGTCCGCAACCGCAACCCGAAGGCGATCATCATTGAGGCCGCCTCCCCCATCTTCGTCGACAAGTCGGAGGCGATCTGCGGTAAGCGCGTGCTGGTCGTCGAGGACGGGCCGACGCTCACGCACGGCGAGATGGCCTATGGAGCCGGATGGGTGGCCGCGCAGCGCTTCGGCGCCGCCGAGATCATCGATCCCCGGCCGTTTGCGATGGGATCCATCTCCGCCACCTACGCCAAGTATCCGAAGACCGGGAATGTCCTTCCCGCGATGGGGTACGACAAGAAGCAGATGCGCGAGCTTGAACGGACGATCAACCGGTCGAACGCTGATCTGGTCCTGATCGGCACGCCGATCGACCTCGGACGCCTGCTGAAGCTGAACAAGCCTTCTCAGCGCATCCGCTATGATCTGCAGGAGATCGGCCAGCCGACGCTGGACGAGGTGCTGGCCAAGCGCTTCCCGGCCAAGTAGGGCCCACGACATGCCACGGCGTCGGGGCGCCCCGCCCGTGCCACGCCTGACCTGGGACGGCCGCTGCGATCCACAAGAAGTCGCGGCGGCCGTCCTCTCGCCACTGGCCGAAGTATTCCCCGGTGGCGCCGGATTCCCCTCCGAACGACAGCTCATTCTGGGCGACAACCTGGCCGTGATGGCCAGCCTGCTCCCGGCCTACGAGAACCGGTTCGACCTGATCTACGCCGATCCGCCCTTTCTGACGGGCAAGGCCTACCGAGCGCGCGTCGGGCGCGGCGAGGATTCACGCGCTCCCCTCGGCTGGCAGACCGCAGACGGCTACTCAGACCAGTGGGCTTCGCCTGCTGCATACCTCGCCATGCTCGAACCGCGCTTGCGGGCAATGCACCGGCTGCTCTCCCCGTCGGGTAGCCTATATCTGCATCTCGACTGGCATGCCTCCGCCTATGCGCGCCTGTTGCTGGACGAGATCTTTGGCCAGGATCGCTTGCTGAACGAGATCGCGTGGGTCTACCACGGGCCTTCGCCGGTCCAGCGAGCCTTCAATCGCAAGCATGACACGCTTCTCGTCTACACGAAGTCCGACGCGTACACGTTCAACGCCGAAGCTGTGCGCCAGCCCTACGATCCGGCCACGGTGCGCACGTTCTCCGGCTCCGCGCGCGCCGGCTTCGGCAAGGTGCCGGACTTGGAGCGGGGTAAGGTGCCCGAAGACTGGTGGTACTTCCCCGTGGTCGCCCGCCTGCATCATGAGCGGACAGGTTATCCAACGCAGAAGCCCGAGGCGCTGCTGACGAGGGTGATTGCGGCCTCCAGCCCGCCGGGAGGCCTGGTGGGCGACTTCTTCTGCGGCTCGGGAACTGCCCTGATCGCAGCCGAGCGGCTCGGCCGATCGTGGATTGGTTGTGATGCGCATCCGCTTGCGTTCGGCGTCACTCATCGCCGGTTGCTGCTCCACGGCAGCTGCCGACCTTACCTGCTCGAGACGAGTCTGCAGGAATCGGTCAACGGGCTAGAGGTCTGCGCCTCGCTCGAACGGGACTGTTCCGGCATGGCCGTCCATCTCCAAGGCGTGCGGACACGCAGCAGTGATGCCCCTGATCGCGAACCCGTTGAGGTGTGGGAAGTCGACTGGGACTACGATGGCTGTCTCTTCCGAAGCCGGGCGCAGGCAGCACGCGCATGGCGCAGCCCGACGCTTGCCGACCAGCTGACCTGCCGTCAGCTTTCCCCTGCAGGCAACAAGGTGGCGGTGCGCGCCTATGACCGGTTGGGCCGGGTGGGCACGGCCGTGATGGCAGACTAGAAGTCCGGCCGAAAAGTGAATCCCCAATCGCGCCCCGGTGTTGTCAGCTGTGGTGATGACAGGAGGGCTTGTGCTGGGGAAGCGAGCGCCGCAGCGCGGAATGTTTGCTGTAAGTGCCAGCTTCGAGCTGCCGCCTATGGGCAGCACCGCTGGTGAAGCGGATCATCTGTACCTCGACTTTGTGGGACGGGACTCGTTCTATGG
>JAPLGR010000484.1 GCA_026390045.1 Chloroflexota bacterium
GGGCACCCGGTAGCGGTTGGCCTTCTCAAGGAGAGGCGTCGGCAACGCCAGGATCCCCAGCAGTTGCTCCATACGCTGACGCGAAACCTGCATCAAGGGGACCATCTTGTCCCACAGGCCACGCGGCATGCGAGGAATGGCGAGGGCCTGGCGGAAGTACTCGTATGGGTCGGCGATATCGACGACAGGCTGGATGCCCATCTCGGCCAAGATCAGGGAGGCGATCTCCCGGGCCTGGCCCACGGCAGACGGGTCCTCCGCGTGGCGGTTCTCCAGGACCTGCCGCTGGCGGGTGGGACGCTGCACTACCTCAACACGCAGCCGCGGCTCGGTCGTGCCCTTCTCTCGAACGTACTGGATGCAGGCTGCCCAGAAGCGCCGCTCGCCGGTCTCGATCTGGAAGACATACTGCGCGTCCCGGGCGGCTATCCACGAGCCCGTGATGGGCTTGATCTGCCCGTGGTCGGTGAAGCTGTCGCCCATGGCCAGGAGCGTCTGGATCTGCCTACGCATGCCCGGATCATCTTCGGCCATGCGCAGCCACTCGCCTGCAGCGGTGTAGCAGTCGATCGACCCGGCGAAGAGACGCTGGCCGATCTCGAGCGGCAGGATCGGCCGGGGCTGGAAGCGGTCCGGCCTCATCTGCGAGGGCATCAAGCGCTCGATGCGCTCCACCGCCTCTTCCGGTTCAGGCTTCGGCTGAGGCTTCTCTTTGGGCGGTGCCGCCCCCGGTTCAACAAGAGGCGTCACCAATGCGAATGGGTCCTTGCGAGCCCGCTCTTCGCGGCTCAGTCTACGCTCGGTCATGGGCACATTTCTCCTGAGGCCATGCGTCTCGAGGCGCCGGCGGATGGTGCCTTGTAGCCGGTGCGACGCAGGACCTCTTCAACCAGCGAGGCATACTCCCGCGTGGCGCGGGAGCTGGATTCGATGTGATTGTCGTCGCGGGACTTGGGAGGCTTGTAGGTGAAGACATCCATCTGAGCGGCATGGGCGTAGGCCAGGTCGGTGGAGCGGTGGATGGGGGGCAGGGTGGCATTGCCGTAGAGGGCCTTGAGCTGCTCAAGGATCGCACCGGCCTCGGCGCGCTGCTCTTCATACATCGTCGGCAGGTAGCCCAGGATCTCGAGGTCGGCGCGGCCATATTCGAGGCGCACCTCATTGATGGTGGTGTGCAGGCCGGCCAAACCCACAACGCCCAGGTAGCTGGTCTCGACAGGGATGAGGACGTGCGTCGCGGCGAGCAGGGCGTTGGTCAGCAGCCGGCCGGGATTGGGAGGCGTGTCGATGATGATGAAGGCAAAGGTGTCGCGTATAGGCGCCAGGGCCCGGGCCAGTCTCTGGTCAGGATTGACCAGGCCAGCGAGGCGGCCGGCAGCCTCGGCCAGCGCCGGCGTGTTGGAGGCGATGACGTACAGATTCGGGTGGTACTTCGACGTGCGCAACATGCCCTGGATCGAGGGCGGAGGCGACTGGGTCAGCAGGGCAGGCAGGGACTCAGGTTGACGGCCGTGGTCGTCTTCCCCACGCCGCCCTTCTGGTTGGCGATGGTCAGGATCGGCATGTACTCCTCAGAAGGCCAGCACTCGGGCCGCTGTCAGGAAAGTGCAACCACGGTAGCACTTTGATCTCCGCACCTCTGGCGGTGGCCAGGCGGGCGACTGCCACGGATGTGCATGACCCCACAGCCCTGACTGACCCCTTCCGGTATTGAACACTGAAAGCATTTGGCTGTCAAATGGCTTTGGGCATTATCAGGCGGTTCTGGGCCGCTATATGGCATAATAGGCCCAATCCGGCTGACCATATTGCATTGTCCTGCCCATGAGGCTATAATACGCCACAATCAGGCCGGATTCGGCTCGGAGACGGCTATATGCCACAGGCCAAGAAGACAACCTACCGGGGGCCGTTCACGGCGGAGAATCTGGCGCGCCTGGGCCTCCGCGAGCACCCTTTCCTTCCCACCGCGGACCCTCGCTTCCTTTACCTGTCGGGGCAGCATACGGCTGTCCTCGATCGCGCCCAGGATCTGATCAACCTGCATGAAGGGCTCGGTGTGGTCGAGGGGCCGATCGGCGTCGGCAAGACGCTGCTCGCCCGGCGCCTGCACAGTATGTTCGATTACGAGGACGGCTACAAGCCGGTCTTCATCCACACCGCCACCTACAACACGCCGACCGAGGCCGCCCGCGACATCGCCAGCGCCTTTGGCCGCCCCACCCGGCGAGCCCAGATCGACCAGCTGCGCGACTTCGAGAGCTTCCTGGTCGACCTGCGCCGGCAGGAGATCAACGC
>JAPLGR010000366.1 GCA_026390045.1 Chloroflexota bacterium
CAATGACGCCGACCTTTGCCCTCGCCAGAAGATCCTGCCCGGCATCGCCAAACAGGCGCGCCTGGCGATCATACGCTCCCCCCCGGTTGGGCGGGCGCACCGGCCGCGCAGGATAGAGCCGGCGCAAGGAACGCCCGAGAACCCGGGCGCCTGCGAGATCGACCCGGCGACCGTCAGCAAGCCAAACGTCGCCAGCAATGGCGTTTCGGGCGAAGACGAGACCCCCGACGGCGGAGCCCCCTAGTATCTGTAGAAGCGCGGGGTAGCCGCGTTCGTGGGATGCCAGGTCGTCTCCGCTGGAGCACACCGAATCAGTGCCGCCGTGGTTGTGAACCGCTAGGTACGCGAGCCGCTCATCTCGGCAGTAGAGCGCCCTCTCCGTTACAAACTCCGCCCGCAGCATCCGGTAACCACGCTCCCCCGGGACGTAGTCGCGTCCGTCGTGAGCGACGAATAGATCTCGGGCAAGGAACCTCGTGCCGCGAGCGGTAGTCGCGACACCTGCCGCGATAACCGCACCATGTTCGTCGCCATCACCCGGAAAGAGGTGTGAGAACAGCGACGTGGCGAGGTGCTCGGGAAGCACCAGCTCGAAGGGGCTTTGCATTACCGATTGCGTAGCCACTCGAGCACCTTCTGGAGTTTGATCAGCGCCGTCTCGGTGCGCGGGTCGAGGTGATTCGACCGACGAGAGACCTGAATCGCAGGCCGCTCCTCGAAGGTGTGCCCAGCGCTCAGTCCCTCGCAAAGCGGGCTCCGATCGCAGCGTGCGAGGTCGCCGCGAACGAAATGGGGGTACGTATCAGCGTAGGGGTACTGGAAGGTGATGCGGAACCCGACCCAGCTCGTAGACGTGACGTACGCGGTGCCAATGCCAGGCGCGTCGACGATCACGTAAGCGCCTCCCTGTCCGTCATCGCGGGCAGTAACTGTCGCGTCAGGGAAGGCTGCCCGAATCTCGGCGATGGCGCCCTCGACCTCAGGTTTCACGTGCGTCCGCCAACTACGAGTTGTCGTCCGGCGCCACCGCCACGAACTTCGAGCCGGGGTGGACGGTCACCTCGTCGTTATCCCCCACGATCTGCGTCCTGCGGTTCGGCATCTCCTCGGAGAGAACGAAGCTGAGCTCGATCTTCACCTCCTGGTCGATAGCTGCCTGCTTGATCTGACGACCAGTCGCCTTCGGCCCGGTGATCTTCACGGGCTGCTCGTTGACCGTGATAGTGACGACGTGGGCACCGTGCGCCACTTCCCTCTCCAGCGTTTCCATTGGGCCTTGCTCCCTTCCGGCTACGTTGCTGTTCAGACGTGCAGTTGCTATATTCGAACGCAGCAAAACGTATCACTATAGTAGTCGAATTGCAAGAGTCGAACGAACCAACTAAGGAGGATCGGTGCCACAGAAGTCCGGAACCTTCGATGCGACAGCGTTTTACGATGCGATTGACGCCCAACGCGTGGCAAAGGACTTGAAGTGGCGACAGGTGGCTGAATCGACAGGAGTGAGCGCGTCCACCTTCACGAGAATGGCGCAGGGCAAGCGGCCCGACGTAGACAGTCTCGCAGCGGTGTGCGCATGGTCGGGACTGAAGGCAGACCACTTCGTCCGAAGCGACACGCAGGCGCCCAACCCAGAGCCGCTCGCCATGATATCGACGCTCCTTCGCAGCGACAGGAACCTCAGCGCGGAAAGCGCGACGGCACTCGACGAGCTGATTAAGGCAACGTACGACCGTTTGCGGAAGATGCCGTGACGCTACGCCGTGGCTTCAAGACTGAAGCGAACGACGTCGCACGAGAAGTGCGCGCGACCCTCGGCCTCAGACTTGCTGATCCGCTTGACCCCTGGGCGCTGGCGCGCGACCTCGGCGTGCCGTTGGTGCCCTTGAGCGAGTTCCGGCGCGATGCCGGCATAGCCTCCCGTCACTTCGCTACGATGGAGCGCGGTGCGTTCTCCGCGATGACTGTCTTCGACGGTTCGCGGCGCATGATCGTGTACAACGACGCTCACAGCCGCGGTAGACAGGCAAGCGACATCGCACACGAGTTGTCGCACGCGCTCTTGCAGCATCGTCCGGGGGCAGCGCTCGACGTTCGGGGATGCCGGGATTGGGACCAAGAGCAGGAGGAAGAGGCAGACTGGCTCGCTGGCGCACTCCTCGTCTCCGAGGAGGCGGCACTGGTTATCGCGAGGAGTGGCGCGGCGACGCATGATGCAGCATTGAGCTACGGAGTCAGCCCGCGAATGCTCCAGTTCAGGCTCAACATGACCGGCGCGAGAAGGCGGGCGGCGCTAGGCAAGCGCCGGAGGAGGCCGTAGGATCAGTAATCCGACTGGCCGAGAGGCCAAGGCGCCGCTCCACCCATCGCTCTGTAGTTGGAGGATCCGCCGAAGGCACGCACTGGCCGGTAGCGCTGACGCTACTGAGATTACCCCGTTGGACCGCGGAGATTTCAGCGGATGCGACTAGCTGTAGGAATGACGCGAACTTCTGGGCATCCTTGTCCTACGAACTTTGTGATCTCCGCGCCCGCTGTTGGACAGCTGACCACCTCGAATCACGCAACTGCGACCCCCTGAAACGGCCATAGGGACTAGGCGCTCAGGACGTTGACGCCGCGGTGGGAGCAGTGCTCCCTGCGCCGCATGGCCAACATCTTGAGCGACGCGACGAAGCAGCAAGTCATTGCCCTGGGCCGCTTGGGCTGGACGCTGCGCCGCATTGAAGCGGCGACGGGCGCGCGACGCGAGACGGCCAGCGCCTACCTGAAGGCCGCCGGGCTTGCCGTGCGCCCCGCAGGGCGGTGGGGCCACCCGCCGGCAAATCCGGCCGAAGAGGTGTCCACCGACCCGGGGCTGCCCTCGTCGGCAGCGCCGGCCCCGCCAACCTGGGGCCCGCGACCCCAACGCGCGTCCGGCATGGCGCCCGTGCCCGAGGAGTTGAAGGCGGTCCAACGCCTGCTCGATCTGTGGCGCGCCGGCCGCTCCTACCGCGCGGTCGCTGCCAACCTCAACGCGGAGGAAGTGCAGACGAAGCAGGGCCGCCGCTGGCATCACACGACGGTCGCCAAGGTGGTGTCCGGGCGCGGGAACGGTACGTCGGGCCGCTCAGGGCATCCTTGCGCGCCGATGGATCTCCAGCAGCTCGTAGTGGTTTCTCAGTAGCCACCCGTCGAACATCAGTCACCTCCCGTGCGTCGAATCAGGCCGCCAGCGCTCTCCAGCGGGCCCTCCCGAATCAACCCGTTGATCACGGACCGCACCTCCTCGTCAATCGCGGCCCCAGTTCGTCGAAAACCCACCCACCTCGCCAATCCACGGATGGCGTCCTCCCGCTCCGTCCACACCCTGCCCTGCAACGAGGCGAGGAACAGTTCCTTTAGAATCGCGCGGTCGTAATCCTCGATGCGCCTAACGTCGAGCTTCAGCACACCACCAGACGCAATGACTATCCCGCGCCGGACAGCCGTTCGCAACGCGTTATCCAGTTCCTCGTGAATTCGCGGGCCGGTACGCTCGTAGCCGAGCTCTCGGGCCAGGACGTCAATGGCCGTCTCCCGCTCCCGCTCTTCGCCGACGCTGAACAGCTGGCGAATCCGGCACATCAGGTCTTCTCGATCGAGCTCGTCTGGATCAGGCCGTTCGACTGTGGGCTCCGCTACTTTGCGCAGCGGCGGAGCCTCGCGGACGTACTCCTTTGAAGGAGTGTCCGGGAACAGTGGAATGACCTCGGCCTCGCGCACAGCCGAAGCTTCGGCTGTCGGAGGCGTGACCCCGGTGGCGAACGCCGCCGGCCAGCCGCCGTGCTTGTCGATAACCTCGTCGATCTCCTTCATCAGGCGGATGGTCTCACTCAGTGCGACGACGACCCGCTGGTAGTGGTCGATGTCGGCCTTCAGCAGCTTTCGCCCCTTGCGGTCCTTGAGCCACTTCTCGCAGACCTGGTAGCCGCCGATGTGGAAGTTCCACACGGCCTCTGGGATTCCGCCGAAACCCACGGTGCCAGGCGTAGCGCGCTGGCCCTTCTTCGTCGAAGCAGCGTCGAGCCAGACCGTGTCGTCTGACCACGCGACCCGACTGACCTCGGGGTTCTTGGGGCCGACATAGGTCGTGATGAACTTGGCGAGCATGGGTGATTCCAGAAGGTGCAGGCCGACCAGTTCGCCGCCGAGGCGCGCGAGGTCGCGGAAGAGGTCGGCGCTACCGGGGAGCGGGAGTCGCGGGAAGTCGATCTTCAGGAACTCGGAGTAGCGGCTCCTGTAGCCGGGGCTGTGGAATACAGCATAGACGTAGTTGAGGACGTCCTCAGGCGTAATGGCCTGTAGCACCTCACGATTCCTTGGAACTGCGATGGCGGCCGAGAGCACTCTTGCGAAGTCCGCGCCTATGTTTGGGCTCAGTTGCTGGCCACCGAGGAGATCGGTGGTGTTCTCGTCTGGATAGAGGAAGAGCGGAAAGAGGTATGTTCGCTCTTTGGTCGCCAGCGAAAGGGTGCAATCGTTGATGATGTCTCGCGTCACGCCGACATGTCGGAACTCACCATTGACGTACCGATTTGTACATAGCGCCAAATTGCGGCCAGCCATCATGTGTCGCATGACGCCTGATCTCGTGCGCCATACGACTGAATCGTGATAGATGATTCGTCGGATGTCGAATGGTCGGTACAAGATGTCCGTCAACAGTCGGGGCCAATTGCGGACGCCGCGCAGTTCTCGCCGCGCATCGCGGACGCGCCATGCATAGTTCTCGGACAGGCCGAGTTCTTCTCCGACCTTCGCATCTGACCGCTTCTCATCCAAGAAGACGCGCACACGATCCTCGATTACTTCGTCCTCGAAGTCGATAACGAAGCCGTCCCGTGCCGTCACAATCCCGTTTACGTAGGTGGGCATGACCCCGGTGATTGGCCACCCGGCCTGATACTCAGCCAGGAAGTCCAAGTTCTTGGGGATGAAGAAGTAGTAGGGCGTTTCCGGTCGTATCGAGGACCACTCCATCTGGCCAGATTCGCGTAGCGAACCCCTCGTGATCCCCCTGGACGCTTTGTGGCAATAGTGATCGCCACTCCTTGCTGAATGTCGAACACGTTCTCGTCTGAAATGCCCGTCGGTACGAGGTCGGACTTCTTTGTGCTGCCGTGCAAGTCGCAGATGTGGCCACTCGAGAACGTCTCCAGGAGGCTTTGTCTCATCCCGCGAAAGGTGGGGTTGTCCAGGTAGGCGTGATTGGTAATCACCCCAAGCACCCCCGCTCCAGTCTCCTGCAACGCCAACTGCGAAATGCGGAAGAACTTGACATAGTCGTCTTGCAGC
>JAPLGR010000675.1 GCA_026390045.1 Chloroflexota bacterium
CTTGCCGCCGGCCTTGAGCGCAGTCCCAAGAACGCGCGGTTCATCTTCAACGATGAAACGCGCCAGCTCGATCTGCTGCAGGACTCGATTGAGGGCCGTGTGCTAGACATCCCGGCCACGATTGAGACCATCAACGCCGGCCTCGCGAACGGCGAGCACTCCATCGGTCTGGCGTTCCAGACCGAGCAGCCGGTCGTCAGCGGGACAGCCACTGCTGCGGACCTCGGCATCACCGAGTTGATCGTCAGCACCAAGACCTACTTCACCGGTTCCAGCAACGATCGCGTCCAGAATATCCGCATTGCCTCCTCCGCCTTTCACGGCCTGCTGGTGGCGCCCGGCGAGACACTCTCCATGGCGGACGCCCTGGGCGATATCAGCCTCGACGCCGGCTATGCGGAAGCCCTGATCATCATCGGCAATCGGACCGTCAAGGGCGTCGGCGGGGGTGTGTGCCAGGTGAGCACGACGCTCTTCCGCGCCGTCTTCTACGGCGGTTACCAGATCGACGAGCGTCACCCGCACGCGTACCGCGTCGGGTACTACGAACAGGGGCCGAACTCGCCCGGTCCCGGCCTCGACGCCACCGTCTTCGCCCCACTGGTCGACTTCCGATTCACCAACGACACCGACCACTGGCTATTGATGGAGACCTACGTCTACGACAACACGTTGGAGTGGAAGTTCTACTCGACCAAAGACGGTCGCGTCGTCTCCTGGGAGACCACCGGGGCCCAGAACGTCGTCGAGGCGCCTGAACCGCTGTACAAGGAGAACCCCGAGCTGTCCAAGGGCAAGATCAAGCAGGTAGACTACGAGGCCGATGGCGCAGACATCACCGTTACCCGGACCATGATGCGCGACACGCAGGTCCTGCACAACGACATCATCAAGACCCACTACCTGCCGTGGCGTGCGATCTATGAGTACGGGCCGGGCACGGAGTTGCCCGAAGGCGCCAAGACCGAAGATGACTGACCCTGACCGGGCATGATAGAATCCGGGCGCGGAGGCAATCCCATGATCCATGCCGACCTGCTAGAGATCCTGCGCTGCCCCCACTGCGTCCAGGAGAAGGAAGGCTTGCTGAAGCTCGTCCGGGATTCCTGGCTCATCTGCCAGGAGCCGGGATGCGGCCGCAAGTACCCAATCGTGGATGACATCCCAGTGATGCTCATCGACGAAGGGGACAAGTGGGTCAAGGTGGCCGAGGCCGACCTGCCGGTTCCGCCCCCTAACGTTTGATCGCCGCGTGAGAGAACTCTCTGGCCGGATCGCCGACCTCGCTTCCGGGGATGACCAGCGCGCCGAGGGTGCGCGCGTCGCCTTGGAGCTGCTTGGTTCGGCCGCGCTCCCTGCACTCCTGCGCCTTGCACAGTCGCCATCACCGGATCACCGCTGGTGGGCGATGCGCTGTCTCTCGGACCACCATCACGAACGGGCTGATCAGGTGCTGATCGATGGGTTGCACGATCCAGATCCCTCGGTCCGCCAAGCAGCCGCACTTGCCCTGCGCGATCGCCCCATGGCTACAGCCATCCCACGGCTGGTGAGCCTTCTTGGCGACGAGGACAGCCTGCTCTCCCGGCTGGCCAGTGACGCGCTGGTCGCCATGGGATCGGCCGCCACCCCGGCTCTGGCCGAAGCGCTGCAACTACCCTCAGCAACCGCGCGGATCGGAGCTGCGCGCGCCCTGGCGCTCAATCTGGATTCCGGCGCCATCCCCGCCCTGTTCGCCGCGCTGGAGGATGCGTCAGGTCTG
>JAPLGR010000218.1 GCA_026390045.1 Chloroflexota bacterium
GGTGTTCCCCCAGATGGTGGGGCACACGGTGGCGGTGCACGACGGGCGGCGGCACGTCCCGATCTACATCACGGAGAACATGGTCGGGCACAAGCTGGGTGAGTTCGCGCCGACGCGTACCTTCCGCGGGCACGTCTCGCGAGAGAAGACAACGACGATCGGCGAGACTCCGGCGGCGGCGGCGGCGACGACGGCGAAGGCGACGACGAAGGTTGAGACGAAGTAGCCATGGCCGACACACACGATGTCCGCGCCTTTGTGCGCAACGTTCCGATCTCAGCGCAGAAGGTCCGGCTGGTGGTGGACCAGATTCGCGGCCAGCAGGCCAATCAGGCACTGGATGTGCTGCGCTTCATGCCCAACGCTGCCGCCCGGCCGGTGGCCAAGGTCCTGCGGTCGGCCATCGCCAATGCCGAGGAGAACTACGGGCTGAGCCGCGAGGAACTGGTGATCTTCAAGGCGTTCGCCGATGTGGGGCCCAGCCGACGCTGGCGGCGCTTCGGCGCGCGCGGCCGATTCAAGCCAATGATTCGACGGTCGTCGAGCGTGACGATCGTCCTGCGTGAGAAGGAGCAGGCGGCGGCCTAGCCGCGCCTGAAAGGAGTTCGCATGGGACGCAAGGTCCACCCAATTGGCTTCCGCCTGGGGATCAACAAGACCTGGGAGTCGCGCTGGTTCGCGAACCCGGATAGCTATGCCAAACAGCTGCACGAGGACCGCGCGATCCGGCAGTTGATTGTGGCCTCGGCGCCTCGTTCTGGGACCGCGCGGATCGACATCGAGCGGTTCCCCAACAACGTGCATGTCACGATCCACACGTCCAAGCCGGGGATCGTGATCGGCCGAAAGGGCGCCAGCGTCAAGGAGCTGCGCCGGCAGATCCAGGTCCTGACGGGCACGGTGGTCAAACTGGATATCGCCGAGATCAAGGAACCCGATCTGGATGCGCGGCTGGTGGCCGACAACATCGCCGGCCAGCTGGAGCGGCGCATCAGCCACCGTCGGGCGATGCAGCGTGCGGTGCAGCAGTCGATGCGCCAAGGCGCCAAGGGAGTCAAAGTGATGTGCGCCGGGCGGCTGTCAGGCGTCGAGATGGCGCGGCGCGACTGGATGCGCGAAGGCCGTGTGCCGGCCCAGACCCTGCGGGCCGACATCGACTTCGCTAAGGCGGAAGCCCTGACAACCTACGGCCGGATTGGCGTGAAGGTGTGGATATACCGCGGCGATGCGCAGCCCGCCGAGACCGAGCAACCGCAGGCGACAGACGTGTACGTCAGCGAGTAATCGCTCGCTGGACGAGGTGCGATGATGTTGATGCCAAAACGCGTGATGCCCGGCCGCTTGAAGCAGATGCGCGGCCGGATGAAGGGCAAGGAATGCCGTGGGGTCGAGCTGGCCTTCGGCGAGTACGGGCTGCAGGCTCTGGAGCCGGGCTGGGTGACGGCGCGGCAGATCGAAGCCGCGCGCCGAACGCTGGTGCGCTACATGAAACGCCGTGGCAAGGTCTGGATCCGCATCTTTCCGGACAAGCCGGTCACCAAGAAGCCGGCCGAGACGCGCATGGGCAAGGGCAAGGGCGCGGTCGATCACTGGGTGGCCGTGGTCAAGCCCGGCCGGATCATGTTCGAGCTATCCGGCCTGCCGGAGGACGCGGCGCGCGAGGCGATGCGCCTGGCGCAGCACAAGTTATCCATCCGGACGCGGTTCACCGAGCGCGGTGAAGTGGGTGGAGGCTAGCAGGGAATGAAGACGACGGACATTCGCGCCCTGTCGGACACGGAGCTGGCAGCGCGGCTCAACGAGGCTCGAGAGGCCTACTTCAAGCTGCGGTTTCAGTTCGCCACCGGGCAACTGACTGATCACACGCGCCTGCGGCAGGCCCGTAGGGAGATCGCCCGTCTGGCGACGGTGGCGCGCGAGCGCCAGCTGTCGGGCGCGGCGGAAGGGAGCAAGGCATGACGACCAACAATCGCCGCCGCATGGCGGGCCAGGTAACCCGGGCCAAGGCGACCAAGACGGTATCGGTGCGCGTCGACCGCTCCTATCGGCATCGGCTGTACGGCAAGGTCGTTCACACCAGCAAGCAGTATCTGGTGCATGACGAACTCGGCTGCCGTCCCGGGGACGAGGTGACGATCGTCGAGAGCCGGCCGCTGTCGAAGCGCAAGCGCTGGGTGGTGGAGCAGATCATCCGCAAGGCGACCGAGGAGCAGGTGGAAGCCAGCGCCGCGGTGCAGGTCGACATGCCCGCGCCGGAGGCGCAGGGATGATCCAGCAGGAGTCGCGCCTGAAGGTGGCTGACAACACCGGCGGCCGGGAGCTCCTGGTGATCCGCGTCCTGGGCGGATCGCGCCGGCGCTATGGCTCCATCGGCGACGTGGTCGTGGCGACAGTCAAGTCGGCCGCCCCGCACGGTGCGGTCAAGAAGAGCGAGGTCGTCAAGGCCGTCATGGTGCGAGTGGCCAAGGAATACCGCCGCGATGACGGTTCCTACATTCGCTTTGACGACAACGCCGCCGTCATCCTGGACGCCGACGGGGTGAATCCCAGGGGGACGCGCATTTTCGGGCCGGTGGCCCGCGAGCTGCGCGAGAAGGGTTTCACCAAGATCGTGTCGTTGGCGCCGGAAGTGCTGTAGGAGGCTGAGCGGTGAGACTCAAGATCAAGAAGGGCGATACGGTGGAAGTCATCAGTGGTCGCCAGAAGGGCACCCGGGGCGAGGTACTCCGCGTGCTGCCCAAGGAAGACCGCGTGGTGGTGCAGGGCGTCAATGTTCGCAAGAAGCATCAGCGCCAGGTCCAGTCCGCCGGGCGCACGATGAACCCGGGCATCATCTCGTTCGAGGCTCCGGTGCACGTGTCGAACGTCATGCTCGTCTGCCCCAAGTGCAGCAAGCCGGCGCGCGTCGGGCTGGAGCGGGAAACGGGCAAGAGCCGCAGGGTGTGCAAGAACTGCGACGCAGTGATCGACGGCTAGGCGGCGGGAAGAGGCGAGATGGAGCACATCCTGAAGACCCACTACACAGAGACCGTGGTCCCAGCCCTGAAGAAGGAATTCGGGCTGGCCAACGGCATGCAGGTGCCGCGCATCGACAAGATCGTTGTCAACATCGGCGTCGGGGAAGCGCTGGAGAACGCCAAGGCGCTGGATGCGGCGGTGGGGGACATGACCACCATCACGGGCCAGAAGCCGGTGGTGGCCAAAGCCCGCCGCAGCATCGCCAACTTCAAGCTGCGCGAGGGACGGGCGATCGGCGTGCGCGTCACGCTGCGCGGCGAGCGCATGTGGTCGTTCTACGACCGGCTGGTCAACGTGGCCTTGCCGCGCACGCGCGACTTCCGCGGCATCTCCCCGAATGCCTTCGATGGGCGGGGAAACTACACGCTGGGGATCCGGGAGCAGATTATCTTCCCTGAGATCCACTACGAGAAGATCGACAAGCTACGGGGCCTGGAGGTGACGATCGTGACCTCGGCGCCGAATGATGAGCAGGGACGGCGCTTGCTGCAGCTGATGGGCATGCCGTTTGCGAGAGGCGACTAGCATGGCGAAGAAGAGTCTGATCCTGAAGGAATCGCACCGCAAGTACACGATCCGGGTGCGCAACCGCTGCAAGGTGTGCGGTCGGCCCCGCGGCTATATGCGCCGCTTTCAGCTGTGCCGCATCTGCTTCCGGGAGATGGCCCTTAAGGGGCTGATCCCCGGTGTCACCAAGTCGTCGTGGTAGGCCCAGGGAGGGTGTGATGAGCGTGAATGACCCCATTGCCGACATGCTGACCCGCATGCGCAACGCCCTGATGGCCGGCCACCAGGTCGTCTCGGTGCCCAGCTCCACGATCAAGCTGGCCATCGCCCGCATCATGGTCGAGGAAGGCTTTGTCGAGACCTTTGAGGAAGCGACCGATGATGGCCACAAGACGCTGCGCATGAAGCTCAAGTACGTGGGCCAGCGCCGCGAGCGTCGACCGGTGATTAGCGGTTTGAAGCGAGTCAGCTCGCCGGGCCGCCGCGTCTACGTCAACAAGGGCGACATCCCCTGGGTTCGCTCCGGGATGGGCGTGGCAATTCTGTCCACCCCGAAGGGCGTGATGACCGGGATGCGCGCGCGCCAGATGGGTGTGGGCGGCGAAGTCCTCTGCCAGGTCTGGTAGACCGGCAGACAGTCGGATCGGCCCGGGCCTGGAGCCCGGTGGCCGACTGGATGAGGAGGAAGACGTGTCAAGGATCGGTCGCAGCCCCGTGAAGGTCCCCGGCGGGGTGCAGGTTTCGATCGACGGACCGACGGTTCGAGTGAAGGGCCCGAAGGGCGAGCTCACGCGGACCTTCCGTCCGGAGATCAAGATACGCCAGGACGGCGCCCAGCTGATCGTTGAGCGGCCGTCGGATGAGCCGTCTATGCGCGCCCTGCACGGCCTGACGCGGGCGCTGCTCAACAACATGGTAGTGGGCGTCACCACCGGCTTCTCGAAGCAGCTGCAGGTTGAGGGAGTTGGCTACCGGGCGGAGAAGAGCGGCAAGGATCTTGTGCTCAATGTCGGGTACTCGCATCCGGTGCGCATTCCGCCACCGGACGGCATCAGCTTCGAGCTCGAGGAAAAGAGCCGCCAGATCAAGATCCTGGGACCGGACAAGGAACTGGTGGGGCAGATGGCGGCGGACATCCGCAAGGTCCGCCCGCCCGAGCCCTACAAGGGCAAGGGCATCCGGTATGTGGGCGAGCATGTCCGGCACAAGGCCGGCAAGGCCGGGAAGGTGGCGTAGAAGATGGCCAAGAAATCACGCGAGGACATGCGCAAGCGCCGCCACGAGCGCGTCCGCCATGGGGTAGCGGGGACGCCGGAGCGCCCACGGTTGAACGTCTACCGGAGCCTGGCCGAGATCTACGCGCAGGTGATCGATGATGCGCAGGGCAAGACGCTGGTGACCGCCTCCACGATCGATGCCGAGCTGCGGCCCAAGATGGATGGACTGAAGAAGTCGCAGCAGGCGAGCCTGGTGGGACAGGCGATTGCCGAGCGCGCCAAGGCCAAGGGCATCTCGAAGGTCGTCTTCGATCGAGGCGGCTACCGCTACCACGGCCGGGTGCGTGATCTGGCCGAAGCCGCGCGCAAGGCCGGGCTGGACTTCTGAGCCGGCGGACGGAGAGAGCAACGTGAAACCTGATTTCCGCAGAGGAACTGACGAGCACAACGAGTTCGACGAGCGCGTGATTGACATTGCCCGCGTGGCCAAGGTGGTCAAGGGCGGACGCCGGTTTTCCTTCCGCGTCACAGTGGTGGCCGGGGACAACCACGGCAACGTTGGGCTGGGCATGGGCAAGGCGCGGGGCGTGCCGGACGCGATCAAGAAGGCCACGGAACGAGCGCGGCGCGCCATGCTGCCCGTCCCGCTTTCCGGGACGACCATTCCCCACGAGGTGACGGCCAAGCATGGTGGCGCTTTGGTGCTGCTCAAGCCAGCATCGCCCGGCACGGGCGTCATCGCCGGCGGGGCCGTGCGGGCCGTCCTCGAGGCGGCTGGGGTGCGCGACATTCTGACCAAGTCGCTTGGCAGCGCCAACGTGCTCAATGTGGCCAATGCCACGCTGGAGGGTCTGCGCTCGCTCAAGCTGTTGGAGGGCGAGGCAGCCGCGCGTGGCAAGTCGCCAGCCGATCTCAAGCCGTTCTGGGAGCGGAAGCGCCATGGCTAAGGGAGAGGTCAAGGGCAAGGTGCTGCGCATTACATTGGTCCGCAGTCCGATCGGCTACGCCGAACGCCAGAAGAAGACGGTGCGGGCCCTGGGCCTGCGCCGGATGAACCAGACGGTCGAACACGCCGACACGGCGCAGATCCGCGGGATGATTGCCAAGATCCCGCACTTGCTGCGCGTGGAGGAGCAGGCAGGATGAAGGCTCACGATCTGAAACCCAGGCCAGGCGCCACACACCGCAAGAAGCGTGTCGGGCGCGGCATTTCCGCGGGGCAGGGCAAGACGGCCGGACGAGGCACGAAGGGTTATGGCGCGCGCACCGGCAGTGGGGGACACCTGTACCGCCAGGGCGGCAATCTGCCCCTCTTTCGGCGGCTGCCCTTCAAGCGCGGCTTCAGCAACCCGCGGCGCGTCGAGTATGCCGAGGTGAACATCGCGCGGCTGGCGGCCTTTGACTCCGGCACCGAGGTCACGCCTGAGGTCCTCGTCCATGCCGGGATGATCCAAGCGCACATGCCGGTCGTCATTCTCGGCCATGGCGAGATCAAGGTTGCCCTCAAAGTGCGAGCCCATCGCTTCAGCCAGACCGCCCGAGCCAAGATCGAGGCGGCCGGCGGAAGCGTGGACGTGATCGCGGCGTAAGCGGCCGGCGAAGGAGCGAGCGATGAGGCGTTCTCCCTGGCGGTTCCTGCTGATCTCTCCAGACATCCGCAATCGTCTGCTGATCAGCCTGGCCATCCTGGTGATCTACCGATTGGCCGCTCACATGCCCGTCCCGGGTGTGGACCGGGCGTCGATCGCGCAGATCCTGAACACGGCGGGCTCCGGGGCGACCCTGTTCAACATGCTGGATCTGCTCTCCGGTGGGACGGTCTCGAACTTCTCTGTTCTGGCCATGGGCGTCTACCCGTACATCACCGCGCAGATCATCCTGCAGGTCATCACGCCGATCATCCCCGCCCTTCAGCGCCGGATGGAAGAGGATCCACGCGAAGGCCGCAAGTGGATGGAGAAGTGGACCTACTACCTGGCGGTTCCCATGGCGGCGCTCAACGCGTTCGGTCAGATCCGCCTGTTCCAGCAGTACGCCGGGGGCAACGAGATCCTCACTAGCCCGCTCGGCTTCAACATCCCTACGATCACCATGATCCTGGCTATGACCGCCGGGACGATGTTCGCCATCTGGCTGGGCGAGCTGATCTCGGAATACGGCATCCGCAATCAGGGGTTGTCGCTGATCATCTTCGCCGGAATCGTGGCGCGCATCCCGGCCAATTTCGGGCGCGTGCTGACCGACCAGCAGCAGCGGGTCCCGCTGATCATCTTCCTCATTTTCCTGACAGTGATCACCATCTTCGCCATCGTCTATGTCCAGGAAGGCCGGCGCCACGTCCCGGTGATGTACCCCGGTCGCCGCGTGGGGAACCGCATGTCGATGCCGGTGAAGGGGACACTGCCGCTGATGGTCAACATGGCCGGCATGATCCCGCTGATCTTCGCCCAGTCCCTGTTGACCCTCCCGGCTGTGGTCGCTCAGTTCTTCATCAACTCGGCGAATGAGACCGTCGTCAAGATCGCTGCCGGCATCCAGAACACATTCGGCGGTGGGAATTCGTGGTACTGGATCCTGTACTTCGTCATGGTGGTCGGATTCACGTTCTTCTACACTGACGTGATCTTCGCCCAGCAGAATTACGGTGAGAACCTGAAGCGAGCCGGCGCGCAGATCCCGGGCGTGACCAAGGGCGCGCCCACGCAGCGCTACCTGACCCGCGTCCTGCGCCGCATCACGTTCCCCGGGGCGGTCTTCCTGGGCATTGTGGCTATCATGCCGTTCCTGGTAGGCCTGATCTGGCCGACCCTCGGCTCCGGCAGCAGCACCTTGCTCGTGACCTCCGCCGGTCTGCTGATCGTCGTCGGCGTCGTGCGCGATGTGTACCGTTCGATCGAGGCCGAGCTCAAGCTGCGCGGCTACGACCAGGCGGTGCTGGTCCACTGATCATGCGCAACTTCCTGGTGCTGCTGGGTCCGCCTGGGGCGGGAAAGGGAACACAAGCTTCGCTGCTGTGCGCGCGGCTGCGCGTTCCGCATGTTTCCAGCGGCGAGCTGTTCCGCGAGCACATCCGGGGCAAGACGGATCTGGGGAAGCACGCTCAGGGTTACCTGGGAGCGGGGCAGCTGGTCCCGGACGAAGTGACCATTGCCATGATCCGCGAGCGTGTCTCGCAGCCCGACTGCAGCCGCGGGGCGCTGCTGGATGGCTTCCCGCGCACGCCGGCGCAGGCCGAGGCGTTCGGCAAGATGGCGCGTGATCTGGGCGGTGATGTGCGGGCGGTCGTCTACCTGCGCGTGGCTGATGCAGAGCTGATCGAACGCCTGACAGGCCGCTGGATGTGCCGGGCGCAGGGTCACATCTACCATGTCCAGACTCATCCGCCGAAGAAGGCGGGGCACTGCGACCTGGACGGTTCGGAACTCGTCCAGCGCGATGACGACAAGGTGGAGACGGTCACTCGCAGGCTGGCCGTGTATCACGAGCAGACGGCGATGTTGATCGATTACTACCGCAACGCCGGACTGCTGTTGGAGGTCGATGGCGCCCGGCCGGAAGCGGAAGTGGCCGAGTCCATCGCGGCGGCGCTGAAGGGACGCCTCGACTGACGAATGGCCTGGCACCGCGGCGTCGTGATCAAGACGGAGGCTGACCTGGCGGCGATGCGCCGCGCGGGCCGGGTCAACGCCCGGGCGCTCGCGGCGGCAGTCTCGGCCGTTCGTCCTGGCGTGACCACGGCCGAGGTCAACGCGGCCACGGAAGCAGTACTGCGCAAGGACGGGGCGGGGATGGCTTTCCTTGGCTATCCAGGGCCGTATCCCTACCCGGCGGCAACGTGCATCTCAGTGAACGACGAGCTGGTGCATGGGATCCCGGGCCCGCGCCAGCTGAAAGAAGGCGACATCGTCTCGATCGACGTCGGCTCGGTGGTGGATGGTTTCGTGGGCGACTCGGCCATCACCATCGGCGTCGGCCAGATCTCGGAGGAGGCGCAGCGCCTGCTGGACGTGACGTGCGCGGCACTGTTCGCCGGGATCGAGCGCATGCGGGTGGGCCAGCGGACTGGCGATGTGAGTGCTGCCATCCAGGCCACGGTGGAGCGGAACGGTTTCAACGTCGTACGGGAATACACCGGGCATGGTGTTGGGCGGGCGATGCACGAGGACCCGCAGGTCCCGAACTACGGCAAGGCCGGCATGGGGATGAGCCTGCAGCCGGGGATCACCATTGCGCTTGAGCCGATGGTGCTGGCCGGCAGTCCAGAGACCCGGGTGCTCCGGGATCAGTGGACCGTCGCCTCGCGTGACGGCCAGCTCACCGCTCACTTTGAGCACAGTGTGGCGGTGACCGCCAACGGCCCGCTGATCCTGACAGCGCTGGACGAGGATCTGGACGGGGGAGCATCGGCGGCGTATAATAGCTACTTCGTCGGCCGCGCGCCCGCGGCCGCCCGAGAGGTGGAGGAACAGCGGACATGAAAGTGACGTCGTCCGTGCGCAAGCGTTGTCCGAAGTGCAAGATCGTCCGCCGGCATGGCAGGATCTACGTGATCTGCGAGAACCCGCGGCACAAGCAGCGACAGGGGTAAGGGACCATGGCTCGTATTGAAGGCGTTGATCTCCCGCGTGACAAGCAGGTGGAAGTGGGGCTGACCTACATCCATGGCATTGGCCGTCCGAGCTCGCGCCGGATCCTGGCCGCCACCGGCGTTGAGCCGAACCGCCGGATCAAGGACCTGACCGAAGAAGAGGTCACGTCCCTGCGCGACTACATCGGGCAGAACCTGACTGTTGAGGGCGACCTGCGCCGCGAGACGCAGATGAACATCAAGCGCCTGATCGACATCGGCTGCTACCGCGGCCTGCGTCACCGCCGCAACCTGCCGGCTCGCGGCCAGCGCACGCGCACCAACTCGCGCACGCGCAAGGGCCCCAAGAAGACAGTGGCCGGTCGCGGCCGACGCCGCGGGGCGAAGAAGAAGTAATCCGGGGACAGTCCGGACGGGCTCTCCGTCGGCGGGCGGGCACCTTCCTCCCGCGCGGCTGAACCGCCGATGGGCGCCTATCCTGATGGAACCGGGACGAAAACTGAGGGACCATGACCGAAGAACCAACTCCCAAGACAACCCGCCGGACGAGCGCCGTTCGCAAGACGCGTCGGACGCTGTCCCATGGCCAGGCGCACGTGCACGCCACGTTCAACAACACGATCGTGACGATCACCGACACGCAGGGCAACGCCATCGTGCAGGGCAGTTCTGGAGCGGCCGGCTTCAAGGGGTCGCGCAAGAGCACGCCCTATGCGGCCCGGATGGCGGCTGAGGCGGCCCTCACCGCTGCAATCGGATTCGGTCTGCAGGAAGTCGACGTGTTTGTGAAGGGTCCCGGCCCCGGCCGGGAGGCGGCCATCCGCGCCATCCAGAGCTCGGGCGTGCGCGTGCGGTCGATCAGTGATGTCACGCCCGTGCCACACAATGGCTGCCGGCCGCCGAAGAAGCGCCGCGTCTGATCAGGAAGGAACCAGGAACCGATGAAGTACACCGAACCGGTCTGCAAACTATGCCGGCGTGAGGGTGAGAAGCTGTTCCTCAAGGGACAGCGCTGCTTCACGCCGAAGTGCGCGTTCGAGCGGCGTGGATTCCCTCCCGGCGAACACGGCCGCGATACGCAGTTCCGCCGCCGCCGGGTCTCAGACTACAGCCGCCAGCTGCGCGAGAAGCAGAAGGCCCGCAGGGTCTACAGCGTCACTGAGAAGCAGTTCCGCCGCTTCTACCACGAGGCGGCGCGGCGCCGCGGTCTGACGGGCGAGATCCTGCTTCAGATGCTCGAGCGCCGGCTGGACAATGTGGTCTTCCGATTGGGGTTTGCCGAAAGCCGGCCGCACGCGCGCGCCCTGGTCTCGCACGGGCATTTCAGCGTCAACGGCCGCCGAACGGATGTGCCGTCGATGCTCGTGCGCCCGGGGGACAGTGTGACCGTGCGCAGCGGATCCCGCACCCGGCCGTACTTCAAGGATCTGGCGGCCGCGGCAGAGACGCGGACGGTGCCGCGCTGGCTGGATCGGGATCTGAAGGAGCTGGCGGGCAAAGTCGTTCAGAATCCGGAGCGGACGGACATCGATGCCAGCCTGCATGAGCAGTTGATCGTCGAGTTCTACTCGCGCTAGCCGGACGGTTGGCGC
>JAPLGR010000490.1 GCA_026390045.1 Chloroflexota bacterium
TGGTGTACAACACGAAGCGTCTTCATTCGTCGCTGGGCTACCTTCCGCCAGCGGAGTTCGAGGCGTACAAGAGCTTCAACCCCCAACCCCACCCCCACCTATCGGTCGGGGAAAGCTGTCCAATCTAAGGGGTGCATTCCAGTAGAACGAATTGCCGCCCAGATCATAGTCGCTGTTTGCGGGCAAGTTATAGCTCAGGTACACCGCAATGAGTATCGCCGCGGCCACCATGACACCGGTCGCGATGCCATATGCCGCATCGTGCTGCAGGAACGCCAGGACCATTCCGGCGATCAGACTCAGTACGCCCATCTCAATGTAGACGACCAGCGCGATGGTGTGAAGATCGCCGGTGCGAATGGCCAAGACTGCAATGGGCACCAGGGCGATTGCTCCGAGCATTCCCGAGAAGGCGATGATGAAGCATCCCAAGCCCTTCATGGAACCCTCCTTCGGTGGTCTTCTGCGTCTATCTGTTCAATTCTCGCATGGCCTTCTGGTGTGCCCGGGAGCAGGCATTCCAGAAGTAGGTCTGGCGCCGGTCCATGCGCAGCTCCCGCTTGAATAGGATGTCTGCCCTGCTGCGTGGTTTCACCTGCAATTCGGGTGGGACCTGGGTCATGGCCCAGGCCTTCCAGCGTTCATACTCCTTCTCCCCGCAGCCGGGGATAATGCCGAGCATTTCCACCACGGCGTCAGCTGCCCTGGAGGCCACTTTCTCCTCAGGATGGCTCATTGCCTCCATCATCGTCGGTTGCATCTCCGGGTAGTGCCGCAGGGCGTACAGGGCATGGCTGCGTCGGGTCCAGTCATCACCCAGTCCCTTTGAGACGATCTTGGTCAATTCATCCCTGAGCGCGGGGGAACCGGTGCAGGCCGCGGTTTCATAGACCGAAGAGTAGTCGCCCCAATCGTCGACATGCTGGACGAAGATCGTGAGGGCCTTGATCACTCCTTCGGGAAGCGGGCCGTTCTCGAGGGCGCCCGGCATCAATCGTCTGGCTGCCTGAAGGAACCGAGCGAAGCCGCGTCCGCCGCCGAGCTCGACGCCCGCTTTCGCAGACGCGTCCCACAGCTTGGCTGCTTGGTAGATGACCAGTGCCAATGCGTCACAATCGCCCAGTTCCGCCAGCGCCCTAGCGGCCCCCTCGGCAAAGGACGAGTCGAAGCTGCTTTCGGGAAGCAGGACAGATCGCAGATCCCGGATGCTGGCATTGCCAAGTTCCCTGGCCCTGCGGGCGAGCGCTTCGACGATCTCCTGCTCATCAAATGCCGTGAAGTTGCGTAAGGAATTCTCCACGCTCCGATCACGGAACTCTTCCAATAGCCTTAGCACTCGTTCATCGAGAACGGTCTCCTCGGCCATG
The DNA here is from genome assembly GCA_026390045.1 of Chloroflexota bacterium. Taxonomy (GTDB): domain Bacteria; phylum Chloroflexota; class Anaerolineae; order Anaerolineales; family E44-bin32; genus DYJB01. The sequence continues at coordinate 1,368 of JAPLGR010000490.1, forward strand.
TCTTCCTCCGGAGGTGCGGCCAGCGACCAGGACAGGACTCCTCGAGGACTCGAACTCAGCCTCTATTATCTAAGGAAACGGGACCTGCGGGGTGAGGGAGAGGCGACCTGCCAACGATGTCTTCGCGGGCGTGCGGGGATCGATCTACGAGGTCCGGGTTTCACGGGCACCGGAGCTTCGCGAGGTGTCTATGGCCGCCGCACTGTTGGACTCGAACCCGGACGGCAGGGGATATCGGTGGGCTTGAGCTTCTTCGGGCATGGGTCGCGGCCCAGCAGGCTCTAGATGAGCGTGTGGGAACCATAATGTGGCCGAAAGTGCAGAATCGGAAGCATGAAGTGGCCGAGAGTGTCTGTGGCTGCGACATCAACTCATCCTTCAGCCTTTGGACACATGCAGCAAACATCCCGGGCATGTACGTGCCCCGGCTGCCACGCAGGCCGTTGGGCGTAAGTCACTCCTGCAGGCGGGCCGGATGCTCCGCGTCGGCTTGGTTGGCCTTGCGGGAGTTCTCGTAGATCAGGCGCAGGCGGCTGGCCCAGCGGAGTGGGTGCCGGCTTCCATCGCTACCCGACAAGGTGGCAGGCTGGCGAACTAGCGCCGGAAGGAAGGCTCGGTGGTAGGAAAGCGGGTTCCTTCGATGAGTTCGCCGTCCTGATCCAGGATGAAGACATTGGAACGCCTGTCTCCCAGGTCCAATCCGATGAAAGCCGTGCTATGCTTGAACATGGCCGGTTCCTCCTTCTTGCACCTTCGAGTGCGCATCTGGATTGTGCTGATCCCCAAACGTGGCAGGTGATCTTCCTGCCGATACGGATGAGGCACGCTTGCTGAGGGACCGGCCTTCTCACTCCAATCTT
>JAPLGR010000396.1 GCA_026390045.1 Chloroflexota bacterium
GAGCCGGCCGGCGAAGCGTTCACTCCAAACACCTATCGAGTAGAAAATGAGCGCGAGGGTGATGATGATGCTCGAGGCGGCTGTCATGAGGTGTCCCCCATCAGCGTGGACTCGTGCAGATCAAGCAGGTCCGGCGAGGCGCCGCGGACTGCTCCCGGTCACAGCCCCGGGCTCTTTCCACTGCACCGGAGATACGACGCCCCGGCGGCGCGGCCGCCTTTCGCTCGCGCGGACGTCTGTGCTCAGCGCTGTCGCCAATTTCACGTTGTCGGGAGGGACGGCGCCAACTTGTCCAGGATCTTGCGCTTGGGCTGGAAGCCGGAGACGCGCTCCATGGCCTCGCCGGCGATGAACAGGATCAGAGTCGGGACGCCCATCACGCCGTACTTCATCGTCGTGGCTACATTCTGGTCAATATCCAACTTGAGGACGCGCACCCTTCCCTGCCACTCCAGCGCCAGCTCCTCCACGATCGGCTCGAGCTGCTTGCACGGATGGCACCACTCGGCACTGAAGTCAACAACGACCGGCAGATCAGAGCGCAAGACGTCGGTGTCGAAGGTGCTGTCGCTGGTGGAGGGGATAGGCGCCATCGGTTCTCCAGGGAGTGCGTGGGCTGCGAACAGGCTTGATGCTAAGCGCCACGCAGGGGGCTGTCAAGCAATGGACGCGGTGGCACGCTGCCAAGGGTGTCTGAAGGCCGCGCTGCCCCGCAGACCGCGTCGCTGATCACGCTTTCGACGCCCGTAGCCGAAGCCGGTGGCCGAGGCGGAGCCGAGGCTGCCAGCGGAGGCCCAACACGCGACAAGCCCATCGGGCCCGTGACCCACGTCTCGCTTGACGCCGCCCTTGCCCGCTGGTATCATCCGATCCTATGCATTAGCACTCGGCACACGAGAGTGCTAACGGGCCAAGACCGCATGCCTGACCTATCGGAACGCCAGGAGACCATCCTGGCCTTGATCATTCACGAGTACATCGACTCGGCCGAGCCGGTCGGGTCGAAGACGCTTGTCGAGCACTACGGCCTGGGCGTGAGCCCGGCGACCGTTCGCAGCGAGATGATGTCGCTGACGGAGGGTGGTCTGCTGCGGCAGCCGCACACCTCGGCCGGGCGGGTGCCGAGCGAAGAGGGCTATCGCTACTTCGTGCGGCGGCTGCTGCGGGAGACCGAGCTTCCCTCGGAAGAGAAGCGCCTGATTAGCCACCAGTTCCACCAGGCGCGAGCCGAGGTGGACGAGTGGGTGAGGCTCGCCGCCGCCGTGCTGGCGCGTCACTCGCGCGTGGCTTCCGTGGTGACCGCGCCGCACGCTGAGCGCGCCATCTACAAGCATCTGGAGTTGATCTCGACGCAGGCGCGGCAGGCACTGCTGGTCCTGGTGCTGCAGGGCGGCGAAGTCCGGCAGCAGATGCTGTCGCTGGCCGAGTCCATCGACCAGGCGCGCCTGACGCTGGTGGCCGAGGAGATCAACCGGGCCTGTGTGGGCAAGGACGCGCAGGCCGTGGCAGCGCATGCTGCCCAGGTGACCGACCTGGAGCACGAGGTATCCCGCCTCGTGGCGGAGATCACCGCCCGAGCGGATGCCGTTTCTGCCGGAGCGATTGTCCACGACGGGATCGCCAATGTGCTCACGCAGCCGGAGTTCTC
>JAPLGR010000201.1 GCA_026390045.1 Chloroflexota bacterium
CCTGGTACTCGGCCAGCACCACGACGGCGATGTCCGGCTTCTCCGGCTCGTTGCGGAAAGTGTAGCCGGCAAACCAGGCATGCGACTCCGTCCCCTCGCCGCTGGTCGCCGAGCCGGTCTTGCCGGCCAGGTCAATGTTGAGTCCCAGGAAGCGGCGGTAGGCCGTGCCCTTGGGCTCGCGGACCACCTGGGTCATCGCCTGCTGGATGAAGGCCAGGTTCTCGGCCGAGACCGGCAGTTTGCCCTGTTCGACGACGGCAAACTGGCGGCTGACCACGCCCTCGGCGGTCTGGATCGTCTCGACCATCTGCGGCTGGTAGAGCGTGCCTCCGTTGCCGACGGCGGCGACGAAGCGCGCCACCTGCAGCGGCGTCACACCCAGCGACGCCTGCCCGATGGCCAGCTGCACCGAGTCGCCGGCGTTCCACTCCCGGCCGAGGTTGGCCAGCGTCCACTCCGGATCCGGCACCAGCCCTGGCTTGTCGCCGATCTCAATGCCCGCCGCCTGGCCGAGTCCGAATCCCTTGGCCATGTCGGACAGCGCAGTCGGGAAGCCGAGGTTGAACAGCTGGTACCCGATGTGCCAGAACCATGGGTTGCACGAGCGTTCGAGGCCCTGCATCAGCGTCAGCGTGCCGTGAGGCTTGAGCTCCTTTACGACCGTCCAGTCTTCCCCGACCCAGCCCGGCAGCTCCTCGAAGTAGTTGGTGCAGGTGTACTCGCTGTCCGGCGTAAATGCCTTGGTCTCCAGTGCAGCGGACATGGTGATGATCTTGAACACCGACCCGAGCGGATAGGTGCTCTCGGTGCCGCGATCGAGGAACGGATAGTCGTTGCGTTGGAAGAGTTCGGTCAGGCCGGCGCTGCTGTTGGGATTGCTGGCGTTGAACAGATTCGGATTGAAGGAAGGCGAGGAGGCGATGGCCAGCACGCGGCCGGTATCGCGCTCGAGGACGACGATCGCCCCGCGCAGGCCCTCGATCGCCTGCTGCGTCTCGAGCTGCAGGTTACGGTCCAGCGTCGTGGTCACTGCCTGCGGCACGCCGGGATCGCGTGATGCCAGCGGCGTAAGTACCTGCCCACTCGCGTCGCGCACGGACAGCGTGCCCCCGGGCTGGCCGCGCAGCTCGTTCTCAAACACGTACTCCAGCCCGGTCTGCCCAACGAACTCGTCCCCGGCATAGCCGCTCTGCCGGTACTCCTCCACTTGCTCCTTGGTGATCTGGGCGACATACCCGACGGCCTGCGAGGAGTATTCCCCGAGCGGGTAGTAGCGGCCGGTGTACGTGTCCCAACCCGTCCCTCCGACCGAGCTCAGCGTGCCCTCGATCTGCTGGAAATCCTCCAGCGCCACCTCACCCAGCGGGATCAGGTAGTCGGTGCCGCGGAAGGATTCGTACAGCGCCTGGATCCCGCTCGTGCTGCGATCGAACAATCGACCGAGGACGATCAGCATCGTCTTCTCGGCATTCTCATCCCCGATGCGGTTGGGGACAATGTATACGCCGACGGTGTCTGCCTGTACCGCCAGCGCCAGGCCGTTGCGATCGTAGATGTTGGCCCGCGTCGGCGTGACCACGTCCAGGTACAGACTCGTGCCATCCTTCAGCTCGGGCAGGATCGTCGTCGGCGCCCAGGCCACCTTCCACTCGCCCGCATCACCCGTCAGCGACAGATAGGTATCGCGCACGACGTCGCCGACCACCGTGCTGGTGAGTGTGATGCGGTAGGAGACCTGCGCCTCGCGCGGGTTGACCAGCGCCGACGTGATCTGGTAGTCGAGGGACGCCAGCGCCGCGGCCTGCTTCACTTCCGCGTAGAAGGCGGTGAACTCTTCCTCGGTCAGGCTGTCCTGGCTGAGTGGGCTGAGCATGGCGTACATCGCTGCCAAGTCATCGCGTTTCCACGCATCCAGGAAGAGCCGGGCGGCGATCTCCGGATCAGGCGCGGCGACGTTGGTCATCACCGGCGTCGGGAGGGTCTGGCTCGGCTCCGGCGTGTCGGGGCCAGAGTGCAGATTGCACCCGGCCAGCGCCAGCCCAAGAAGGAGACACAACATCAGCCCGCGTTTCATGCGTCCGCCCCCAGGATCTGCGGGTGCAGGCTACAGACGTAGTGTGTGTGCGCCTGGCACGCGGCGGGGATGTCGGCCGAGGCCGCGATCCCTCGCCGGCGCATCAGACGCACCAGGTGACATAGGGGCAATCCCATGACGTTGGCAAAACAGCCGCTCATCCGATCCATGTCCACGGGGTCGAATCCCCGATCCTGAATGCCATAGGCGCCCGCTTTGTCCAGCGCCGCGCCGGAGCGCACATAGGCATCCGCTTCGTTGGCCGTGTAGTTGCGCATCGGGACGCTCGTCCGGCAGGCGTCGTGCGCCTCCCATGAATCGCCCGCCACCAGGAGCGACAGCCCGGTGATGACCTCGTGCTCGCGCCCGCGCAGCACTTCCAGCATCGCACGGGCCTCGCCTACATCGGCCGGCTTGCCAAGAATAGCACTGTCGAGCGCGACCACAGTGTCGGCCGCGAGGACAAGTGATCCGGCCGGCGATCGCTCCGCGACACTCTGCGCTTTGGCCTGCGACAGCCGGCGTGCCATCCCGTCCGCGTTCTCGCCCGGGAGGGGCTGTTCATCGGCCTGCGCCGGCCTTACGTCCGCCGTCCAGCCGGTCAGGGCCAACAACTCGCGCCTGCGCGGTGAGGCCGAGGCGAGCACAAAGGAGAAATCCGGCTCCGGATCCGACATGCGCGGCGATTCTAACACAGCGGTCGCACGGGACCGCGTGAGCGCGGTGTTAGAATGGCCGGCATTCACAAGAACCCCTCGACGCGCGGTGTCGGGCCGTGTCAGGCCGCCTGCGAATCGCGGCGAACGCAACAAGACCTGCATGAACAACGTACCTGCCAACCACACCCGCCCGTCCGCCCTGCCCTATCTCGCCATCGCGTTCGGAGTATTCGCGCTCGGATGCTCGGCGCTATTTGTGCGCTGGGCGAACGCTCCAGGACCCGTGACGGGCCTCTATCGCATGGCGATTGCCTCTCTCGTGCTGCTCCCCCTCTCGTTTCGACAAGACGTGCGTCATCCCTGGCCGAGAAAGGGCGTCGTCTTCGCCATCCTCGGCGGCGCCTCCCTGGCCCTCGACATAGCTCTATGGACCACCTCGATCTTCATGACCAAAGTGGCCAACGCCACGTTGTTCGCCAATACGGCTCCGCTGTGGGTGGCGCTGGCCGGAATGGCCTTCTTCGGTGAGCGACTGCCAGCACTTTTCTGGGGCGGATTGGCGATCACGCTGACTGGCGGAGCCATCGTCGCCGGATCGGATTTCCTCGTGCACCCAACGCTTGGCTGGGGCGACATGCTCAGCTTACTGGCCGGCTTGTTCTACGCCGGCTACTACCTGTGCACACAGGCCGGGCGGCGTCACCTCGACTCCGCGCGCTATGTCTGGCTGGCCGGCGCCGTTTCGGCCGTGTGTCTGCTGGTCATCTGCCTGGCCGCGGGCTTCCCTCTCACCGGCTATCCGCCTCAGACCTATCTGGCCTTTGCCGCCGCCGCGCTGATCACGCAGGCCGCCGGATACCTGGCCGTCGGCTATGCCCTCGGGCACCTGCCCGCCTCGATCGTTTCACCCAGCATGACCGGCCAACCTGTGGTCAGCGCCCTGCTGGCCATTCCTCTTCTCGGGGAGACCCTGACGCCCATCCAATGGCTCGGCGGCGCAGTGGTCATCACCGGAATCTACCTGGTCAACCGTTCCCATCACGACCGCTCCGTCGATACGGCCGCCTGATCTGCACGCGCCCATCATCTGAGCGCGTCCCCACTTGTGCTGGTCACATATCCTGTGGCTGAGGAGCGACGCGCGGCGTTCGCCTCGAGCGCGATGGTACAATGCCCGCGATGGACCTGTTTGATCACGCGTTGGCGCAGCGCCTGGCACGGGAAGCGCCCCTGGCAGCGCGCATGCGCCCGCGCACACTCGATGAGTTCGTCGGCCAGGACGCCATCGTCGGCCCCGGCCGCCTGCTGCGCCGGGCGATCGAAGCCGACCGCCTCTTCGCCTCGATCCTGCTGTGGGGTCCTCCCGGTTCCGGCAAGACCACGCTGGCGATGATCATCGCCAACACCACGCGCTCGCACTTCGAGATCATCTCCGCCGTGCTGGCCGGGATCCCCGAACTGCGCCGGGTGATCGCCGAGGCCACCGAGCGCCGCAAGCTGCACGGCTGGCGGACGATCCTCTTTGTCGATGAAGTCCACCGCTGGAACAAGGCGCAGCAGGACGCGCTGCTGCCGCACGTTGAGAACGGCACCGTCACGCTGATCGGCGCCACGACCGAGAACCCATACTTCGAGGTCATCGGTGCCCTGGTCTCCCGCTCGCGTGTCTTCCAACTGCGGCCACTCGAGGACGATCAGGTGCGGCGGGTGGTCCGCGCCGCACTCAGCAACCCCGAGCGCGGCTACGGCGGCCGCCAGATCAGCATCGACGACGAGGCTCTCGATCACCTGGTGAGCGTCGCCGGCGGCGACGCGCGCAACGCCCTCAACGCCCTCGAGCTGGCGGTCGAGACCACGCAGCCCGGCGACGACGGCGTGTTGCACCTGACGCTCAGCGTGGCACAGGAGTCGATCCAGCGCCGTGCCGTCCTGTACGACAAGGACGGCGATGCCCACTACGACACGATCTCAGCCTTCATCAAGTCGGTACGCGGCTCAGATCCGGATGCGGCGCTGTACTGGCTGGCGAAGATGCTGTACGCCGGCGAGTCGCCGCGGTTCATCGTCCGCCGGCTCTTGATTCTGGCTGGAGAGGACATCGGGCTCGCCGATCCGATGGGGCTGGTGGTTGCCTCCGCCGCGGCCCAGGCCTTCGAGTTTGTCGGACTGCCGGAGGGCATCTACCCGATCGTCGAGGCGACGCTCTACCTGGCCACCGCACCGAAGTCCAACAGCGCGACCGCCTACTTCAAGGCCCTGCGCCTGCTGGAGGAAGAGGGCCAGGTCGAGGTGCCGAGGCATCTGCAGGATGCCAACCGCGATGCCGCCGCACTGGGTCATGGCGCCGGCTATCGCTATCCCCACGAGTTTCCCGAGCACCACATCGGCCAGCAGTACCTTCCCACTGGTTTGCTCGGGACCTACTTCTATCGGCCTTCCGACCAGGGCTATGAGGCGGCCGTTGCCGATCGGCTGGAGCGCTGGCGGCAGGCACAGCGCCAAGCGCTCGGCATCGAGGCATCACGCCATGCGCCCGAACTCACCGAAGCCGAGGTGTTGGAGCTCAAGCGTCAGCACGGTCGCGGGCCGATGGCCGGACGGGAGACCGCGTGACCACGCTGCACCTGATCCGTCACGGCGAGAACGACTTCATGCGCCAGCATAGGCTGGCCGGATGGCTCCCGGGGATCCATCTGAATGATCGCGGGCGGGCACAGGCCGAGGCACTTGTGCCGCTGTTCAAGGAAGTGAAGCTGCAGGCGATCTACAGCAGCCCGCTGGAGCGGACCACCGAGACGGCCGCGCCGCTGGCACGAGCCCACGGCATGGCCGTTCAGCGCCGAACCGGACTGGGCGAGACCCGCTACGGCCGCTGGGAAGGGCAGTCGATCAGCCGGCTTCGGCGGCTCAAGATGTGGTCGCAGCTGCAGACCACGCCCTCGCTGGTGACCATTCCCGAAGGCGAGTCATTTCGCGATCTGCAGGCGCGCATCCTCGGCGAGCTCGAGCGGATCCTGGAGACGCATTCAGGCGCCGTCGCTTGCTTCTCCCATGCCGATCCCATCAAGCTTGCCCTGGCCCACTACCTGGGACAGCCCCTCGATCTGTTCCAGCGGCTGACGATCGAGCCGGCGTCGATTAGTACGCTGTTGATCCAGGACGGGCGCGTGCGCGTGCAGTCAATCAACGACACGCGTGCCACGCGGTCGCCAACGATCGGATGATGGACTTTGCCGGATTCGCCGCCCCGGGCGGACGGAGCATGTGATGGCGGGCAGGGAGCACGAGCTCAATCCGGTGTCGCACATCACGACCGGCGCGATCGGCCCGGCCGGCAAGCGCGTCTTCTACCTGCAGGCGAGAAGCGATGCCGAGTTCGTGACGCTCATCGTAGAGAAGGCGCAGGTGCAGTCCCTGGCCATCGGCCTCGAACAGTACCTGCAGGAACTGCAGCAGCGCTATCCATCCCTGGAAGAAGCCAGCCCCGAGTTCGACGAAGCGGCGATGGCGCTCGAGGTGCCCCTCGATCCGGCCTTCCGCGTCGGGCAGCTCGGCCTCGGATACGACGAGGCATCGGACCACCTGGTCCTCGTGGCAAGTGAGCTTCAAGTGGAGGGGGCGGACCCAGAAGAGGCCGCCGTGGTGCGGTTCTGGTGCACGCGGTCGCAACTGCGGGCGATGTGCCGCTGGGGAATCGAGGTCGCCGGGCGCGGGCGTCCGATCTGCGGCAACTGCGGCGAACCGATCGACCCCGAAGGTCATTTCTGCCCGAAGCGGAATGGGCACAAGCACTAGCTGTTCGCTGACAACTGATCGACTCATGTCCTCCCCGGATCCCATCTTGCCGCTGCTCTCCACCGGCACGCTCGAACTCAAGGGCCGGTTCGTGTGGGGCTCGAACTACACCTTCCTGATGCAGGTCTCGCTCGGCAGCCAAGTGATCCCGGCTGTTTACAAACCGGCACGCGGCGAGCGGCCGTTGTGGGATTTCCCGGAAGGAACGCTCGCGCAGCGCGAGGTGGCGGCGTATGTCGTCAGCCGCGCCCTCGGATGGGATCTCGTCCCACCGACCGTCCTCCGGCCCGACGGCCCTGCTGGCCCGGGTTCGCTCCAGCTGTTCGTGGATGCCGATCCTGAGCGACATTACTTCACCTTCAGCGGCGAGGAGAAACAGCGGCTGCGGCCGGCGGCAGCGTTCGACCTGCTGGTCAACAACGTCGATCGCAAGGCCGGCCATGTCTTGCTTGGCGAACAGGGCCACCTGTGGCTGGTCGATCATGGTGTGTGCTTTCACGCCGAAGACAAGCTGCGGACGGTGATCTGGGATTTCATAGGCGAAACCATTCCAGGGGATCTGCTCGACGATATCCGCTCCTTCCGCCGGGCGCTGACTCATGACGCTGCACTGCAGGATGAGCTTGGGGGACTGCTCTCGCCCGAGGAGATCACCGCCCTGCGGGCGCGAGCCAATCGGATGATCCGTTCCAAGCGATTCCCTCCGCCCGGCACCAGCCGGCCATACCCGTGGCCGTTGGTCTAGTGCTAGTTTCAGCGACACGGAGAGTGGTGCATGCCTGACGAACTCCGCCTTGCCTTCCTGGGCTTCGGGAACGTCGGCCGGGCGCTGGCGCGCCTGCTCGAATCCAAGCGCACCTCCCTGGAAGCCAACTACGGCATGTGCCTTCGAGTCATCGGTGTCGCCACCGGACGGCACGGGTCCATCATCCGCCCCGAAGGCGTCAACATGCTGCAGGCGATCGAAACGGTCGAAGAAGGTCAACCGCTTTCCAGCCTGGGCACATCCGGCCCCGCGGACTCGCTCGCCTTCCTGCAGGCAGTGGAAGCCGACGCCCTGCTCGAGTCGATCCCGGTCAACTACCAGACTGGCCAGCCTGCGCTCGGCTGCATTGAGGCTGCTCTGAAGCGAGGGATGCACGTCATCAGCGCCAACAAGGGTCCGGTCGTGCACGGCTACCAGCGGCTGACCGAACTCGCACGCCAGTACGGCGTCCGATACTTGTTCGAGTCAGCGGTCATGGATGGCGCCCCGATCTTCTCGCTCTGGCGCGAGGCGCTTCCGGCGGGTGAGCTGAAGTCGTTCCGCGGCATCCTGAACTCAACCACCAACCTGATCCTGACGCAGATGGAACAGGGCCGGTCGTACGAGCAGGCGCTGGCGCACGCGCAAGCGATCGGCGTCGCCGAGACCGATCCGTCGGGTGACATCCTAGGGTGGGACGCGGCAGTCAAGGTGGCGGCGCTGGTCACGGTGCTCATGAACATGCCGCTCACCCCGGACCGCGTGGCGCGACGCGGGATCGACGGCTTGTCGCTCGACCACATCCAGGCCGCGGCTCACGAGGGCAAGCGCTGGAAACTGATCTGCAGCGCCGAGCGGACGGCCGGTCACATCGAGGCGCGCGTGCAGCCGGAGCTCATTGACGCGGCCGATCCGCTCTACACCGTCATGGGAACCTCATCGGCCATCACCTTCGTCACCGATGTGCTGCCGTGGCTGACCATCACAGAAGGTGACCCCGGCCCAATGACAACAGCGTATGGTATGCTGGCTGACCTCGTTCGCGCCGCGGGCGCCCTGTAGATCCACCGGCGGCACGTCGGCGTCACTCGGTGGGCGGCCACACGATTGAGAGCATCCGGGTCCTGCACCCTGAGAGGCATCATCTTGCAATGAGCGACCGATCAAGTCTGGCGAGTCGGCATCAAGAGGAAGAGATCACTCTTCCCGATCCTCCGGCCATCCCCGGACTGCGCTTCCGGCGGCTCGCCGGGCCGTCCGACTACGCCGGCATCGCCCGATTGCATGAGGCCTGCGCCCTGGAAGACGGCAGCGATGAGATGCCGACCGAGGCGGACATCGCCAACAGTCTCGAGAACCCAGTCGACATGGATCCTTCTCGCGACCTGATCCTGGGTGAGGTTGATGAAGCCATCGTGGCCATGCACTCGTCGACGCTGCGGTTCGTGGACGGCGCGTGGGAGGCGAACCTCCGCGGCTTCGTGCATCCCTCTTGGCGGCGGCGCGGCCTGGGGCGCACGCTGTTCGGGTTCGGCGAGCGCCACGCGCGCGCGGTTGTGCCCCCGGGCGCCGGCGATCAGCCCGGTGCGTGGCAAGCCATCGCGACTTCGCTCGAGCAAGGCGCGCATGCCCTGTACCGCAGGGCCGGCTACTCACCATTCCGTTACGCGTTCACCATGACCCGCGACCTGAGCAGTCCGATCCCGCCGTTTGAGCTTCCACCCAGCCTCGAGATTCGCCCGGCGCGGCCGGAGCGTTTTCGGGCGATCTGGGAGGCGGAGCGCGAGGCGTTCCAGGACGCATGGGGCTACTCCCCGTGGCCGGAGGAGAACTACCAGCGCTTCCTGGGATTCCCGCACTACGATCCCGCACTCTGGCGCGTGGCGTGGGACGGCGACCGGGTTGCGGGGATGGTGCTCAGCTACGTCAACGCGGAGGAGAATGCCACCTTCGGCCGCAGCCGCGGCTACACCGAGGACATTGCCGTTCGCCGCCCCTGGCGCCGCAAGGGCGTGGCCTCCGCACTGCTTGCCGACTCGCTGCGCGCGCTGCGGGCGCTGGGCCTCAAGGAGGCCGCATTGGGCGTCGACGCCGAGAGTCCGAGCCGGGTGCTGCGGCTGTATGAGAACCTTGGCTTCCACACCGTCATCGAGTGGACGTTCTATCGCCGTCCATGGCCATCCTCATAGAGGAGGAAAGCCGAAGTTGAACACCCCACCCCGCTCGCCCATCCGTGCCGTCGTCTGGGACATGGGCGGCGTGATTCTACGCACGATGGATTGGGGTTTGCGATCACAGTGGGAGGATCGCCTGGGGCTGCCGCGTATGCAGCTTACGCGTCTGGTGTTCGAGAGCGACGCCAGCCGCCGCGCCACGCTCGGCCAAGCCACCGACGACGACGTCTGGCAATCGGTCGCCGATGCATTGAAGCTCGATCCTCACACCCGCGACCAACTCCGCCGGGATTACTTCGCCCGCGATCAGATCGATTCAACCCTGATGGAATTCATCCGCGGGCTCCGCAGCCGTGTCAAAGTGGGCATGATCACGAATGCCTGGCTCGATATTCGCCGCTACTTGGAGAATGAGTTCAAGATCGCCGATGCGTTCGACCCCCTGATCGTATCGGCCGAGGTTGGGATCGCCAAGCCGGACCCGCGCATCTACCAACTGGCGCTGGAGCGCCTCGGCGTTCAGCCGGCGGAGGCGGTCTTTGTCGATGATTTCGAGGACAACGTAGCCGGCGCGCGCTGGGTGAGGATGCAGGCAGTGCACTTCACCTCGACCCCGCAGGCCACTGCCGCGCTGCGCACCCTTCTGCGCGAATCAGAAGGCTGAGGGAGCAGCCCTCAGCCGCCGCACGAGCCGATGGATAGCGGGAAAGAGGACGAGCCCCCTGCCATTCGCATGACGGCCGGCACTGCCGCTCTTGCCGGAAGGCCCCGTTCGCTTGCCGTAGGGAAGGGCGACCTCTGACCGCAGGCTTCGCAATCGATCCCAATGCCGCCCCGCAGGGCGTGCGGTGCGATTGGGTCTTGGGGTCCGAGGTGGCCACGGCCTACAGGGGCGAGCAGTCCTGCGATGGCCTGAGGCTCTCAATCCCACTCTAGGGCACGGCGGACCGTGAGTCAATCAGCGCGTCGCTTAAAGAAGGTACCAAACCCCCGCGGCGTGCGCATGTCCGCAACGACGGCGCGATAATCCTTCGCACTCCGCCCTGTGGATCTCGACATTCACCGCCCTTCCCCTGGCCTAGTTCCGGGGAGGGGTCAACCTTGCATGGCTCGGCGGAGCCAAGGAGGGCCGGACCATGAGCCGTCGGGTGAAGCTGATCTTCAACCCTCATGCCCAGCGGGGCCGCGCCTCGCAGGCAGCTCAAGCGCTTCAGTCCATCGTCTCTCGCTATGGGGGTGCCGACTGGGCCTCAACCGAACACCCGATGCACGCCGCCGATCTGGCCGAGCAGGCAGGCAAGCAGGGTTTCGACGTGGTGGCCGCGTTGGGCGGTGACGGCACGGCCAACGAAGTGATCAACGGGCTGATGCGGCTGCCGGAAGGCCGGCGCCCGCTGATGGCGGCTGTGCCCGTCGGCTCGGGGAACGACTTCGCCTCCAACATGGGTGTGGCGAAGGATGCTGAGACGGCGATGCAACGCGTCTTCACCGGCGAACCCCACCAGATTGACCTGGGCGAGGTGATCGATCAGGCGGGGCGCGCGCGCTACTTCGGCAACGTGCTCGGCATCGGCTTCGACGCCTGGGTCACCCTGTACTCCTACCGCTCCGTCCACCTGAAGGGCTTCGCCATGTACCTGTGGTGCGTCCTGCAGGCCATCGCCCGCAACAATGCCGCGCCCATCCTCGACGTTCGCACGAACAGCGAGACCTTCCACGAGGGCGCACTCATGTTCTGCATCTGCAATGGCGCCCGCGAGGGCGGAGGATTCTTCGTGGCCCCGGACGCCCGTCCGGACGACGGCATCTTCCACTACGCGATCATCAGGCAGGTCTCGCGGTTGATGATGCTGCGCCTGCTGCCGGAGGTGATGAAGGGCACCCACGGGCGTTTCCACCAGGTGCGGATGGGGAAGTTCACCGAGGTGGAACTGAAGTCCGATCGCCCGCTGGTGATTCACGCCGACGGCGAGATCACGGCTGGCTTCCAGTCCGACGTTACCGGGCTGCACGTTCGCATGCTTCCCGGCGCCCTGCGCATCATCACCTAGAAGTCCGGCCGAAAAGTGAATCCCCAATCGCGCCCCGGTGTTATCAGCTGTGGTGATGACAGGAGGGCTTGATGCTGGGGAAGCGATCGTCTCA
>JAPLGR010000129.1 GCA_026390045.1 Chloroflexota bacterium
ACGATACTGTGTACATCTTCACCGGTCCGTCCGTCGTCCGCCTGCACCTCCAGAGCGGCATTGTGGACGCTCCGACGACGATCAGCATGCGAACTGCGGCCGGCGAGCCGGCGGACGTCCTGCCGACGGATGTCTCGTTGATCGTTGACGAGCAGGGTCGCCTGGTACTCTTCTTCCTCTACGGCACTATGGGCAGCGATCCAGCCATGTGCGCTCCTGGTGAGGCGACGTGTACGAAGCGCATCGGATCCGCCACTGAAGTCGAGGGGACGGACGGCGTCGAGTTCATCCTCGATGAGGGAAGCGGCTGAGCGTGTCCGTTAGCTCCGGGACACCCTTTCAGTCGGTCTCCGATCCCGACATCAGCACCGATGGCCGGGACATGTACCTGCTGTTGTCACACGGATCGTGGATGACGGCGTGGAGTTCGCCTGATCTGCGCGACTCAACGTCTCACCCATGGGCTTTCTGACGGCCAGGAGCGGGGGTGTGGGCGCGGCCTACTTCGATGCCCCGCCGTCCCGCATCTGGCTCTTTTCCCATGTGCACCAGCAAGTCGGGATGGTCATTCGCCGCGCGGCGGTCAAGAATCTCACCCGGCAACTGGAGGAGGCGGACTGGGCGACGGTGCTGACCGGAGAAGCCATTGGCCTTGGACAGGGGGTGAACGTGGAGAGCCCGGGGTTCACCCTCAATCGGCCGTAAAGACGCGACTTCGGAAGTCCATGCGCGACCCCCGAAGTCGTAGGGGCTATCAGGAGCGGGCGACGGGATTCGGACCCGCGGATATCAGCTTGGAAGGCTGATGCCTTACCACTTGGCCACGCCCGCGCGTGGAAGCGTCCCTCAACTCACCCCAGAAGATCGGAACACCCAGGCGGCTCCGTCCTCAGCTCCCGCCCGGCGAGGTCGGGGTGGGCGGACTTGAACCGCCGACCCCCGCGTCCCAAACGCGGTGCGCTGCCAACTGCGCTACACCCCGGCGACCAATCAGTATACCGGGCGCGCTGGTGAGGGTCAAGGCGATTGCAGCTTGACATCCTGCAACGACACACTGGCGCGCACGAAGTCGCAGCTCCCGGTGCCCCGCCAGGAATCCTCAGGTAGCATTGTGGGGAAGCATCTGACGGTGATCGACGCACGGGAGCACACCGGCTATGCCATCCATGGACGCCGAGACATTCGCCCGATTGTTCTCCGCACAGTACTCCGAGTTCGTCCAGGATCTACCCTTGTGGCAGCGGCTGGCACGCGAGGCCGGCAGCCCGATCCTTGAGATCGGATGCGGCGCAGGCCGCGTGCTGCATGCGCTGGCAAGAGATGGGTTCGATGTCACCGGGATCGACACTAATCCGGCGATGCTTCGCCGCGCACGAGAAGGGTTGTCGGCGGAGCAGCAACCGCGCGCACGCCTGGTCGAGCAGGACGTCCGATTGCTGGATCTCACGGATCGTTATCGGCTGATCCTGGCACCGTGCAACACGCTCGCCGGCCTGATGGATGCCGATCTGGAGCAGGCGCTCTCCCGGCTGCGAGCGCACTTGATGCCCGGAGGCAGCCTTGCCTTCGAAGTTCCCTGCCCCTGGCGCGCCGAGGGCTCAACCGATCCAACCGAACCTCTGGCAGCCTTCCTCGAGCCGGAGAGCGGGAACCCGGTGCAGGTGTACGCCGAACAGCGGGCCGATCCGGAAGGCAATCGCGTTGAGGTCATCTGGCGTTACGACGAACTGCGCCCGGACGGGACGGTGCAGTCATGTCTGCTGCCAACAACCTTCCACCTCCGGCGACCGGAAGACTATTCCGAGGTGCTGGCAGACGCCGGCTTCCGCAGTGTGGCTTTCTACGGCGACTACGACCTCGAGCCGCTGGGCCCGGAAAGCCCGCAGTTCATCGTCGTCGCGCACGCGTGAGGCGTGTCCCCGCCTCCGAAGCGCTGAGGCTCCTTACAGTCAGGGTGGCCGAGAATCAACGGGCGCGGCCTCTCGGCCGCGCCCGTTGCCCCAGCGGCAGCGATGCCCCCTAGTGAAGCTGCCGCACGACGAGCATGACCTTCCCTTGAACCTCAACATCCGCCGCGTCATCAACGTAGATGGCTTTCATCGTCGGGTTGGCCGGCTGCAACCGGATGCGGGCACCTTCCTTATAGATGTGCTTAAGCGTGGTCTCTTCCTTGCTCCTCAGCCAGACCGCCACCATGTCCCCATTGCGCCAATCCGGCTGGCGGCGCATGACGACAATGTCCCCGTCACCGACCATGGCATCGATCATCGAGTCGCCCTTGACCTGAAGCGCGAACAGACCCTCGTGCACCGGCAGCAGTCCACGCGTGATCTCGATCGCCTCATCGGCGCCGAACATCGGCGCGTCCGTGCTGGGTAGCAGCACCGGCTCACTGGCGAAGATGCGGCCCACCAGCGGCACTCGCACCACATCCGCCAGCCGACTGGCGGCGTCGCCAAGCTTATCGGTCAGCCGGATGCCACGTGACACGTTCTGGTGCCGATCCAGATAGCCTTCCTCGACGAGCCGGTTCAAGTTGTAGTTGACGACCGAGGTCGAGGAGATGCCTACCGCCCGGCCGATCTCGCGAATCGAAGGCGGGTAGCCGTGTTCTCGGCCATGGGTCTGGATGAACTCAAGCATCCGCCGCTGTCGATCCGACAGCTTCCCCTTTGCCATCATGGGTACCTCCCCGGCGGCCGCGCCACCAGCCCAGCGGCCCGCACGCTTGTTCGAATTCTAGCGGAACATCCGTTCTATGTCAAGATGGTCCTTTGCGGCCACTGTGGAGCGCCCTCTGACCCTTCAGCGGCCGTTGCCCTGTCCAGACAGCGTTGTACAATGGGCCACCCCTCTCCCCGACCGGAAGGCGAAATGGACTCACTGAAGCTTCGCATCCTCACTGACGGCAAGAACCTCGGGAACGGCATCCTGAAAGTTGACGGATTCATCAACCACCAGGTTGATCCTTCGCTGATGGATGCCTGCGGGCGGGAGCTCGCCCGGCGTTTCGCCCGGGTGGACGCCACCAAGGTGCTCACAGCGGAGATCTCGGGCATCGCCCCTGCCCTGACGACCGCCGGGCATCTGGGAGTCCCGGTCGTGTACGCTCGAAAGACCAAGCCGATCACCATGCCGGACCAGATCTTCCTCACCCTGGCGCCGTCGCACACCAAGGGGCGCAACGTGGAGCTGATGGTCTCCCCGGAGTATCTGGGCGCCACCGAACGCATCCTGATCATCGACGACTTCCTGGCGACGGGCCAGACGATCATGGGGCTGGTGCGGCTGGCGCAGGCCGCCGGCGCGCGCGTCGTGGGCATCGGGGCACTGATCGAGAAGACCTTCGAGGGTGGACGAGAGCTGCTCACTCCCGTGGGCGTCCCCATCGAGGCGCTGGCAACCATCTCCAACATGAGCGACGGCAAGATCGTATTCGCCGACTGACGCTGTGGACTCGATCGCCGTCCTCGACTTCGGATCGCAGTACAGCCAGCTCATTGCCCGCCGGGTTCGCGAAGCCCACGTCTACTGCGAGCTCTTCCCCTGGGACGCGGATGAAGACTCCGTCCTTGCGCTGCAACCCAGAGGCTTCATCCTCTCGGGTGGCCCCGCATCGGCCTATGCGCCGGGCGCGCCCCAGGTCCCCGGCTACGTGCTGGCCTCGCACCTGCCCATCCTCGGAATCTGCTACGGGATGCAGGCGCTGACCGTCGCGCTGGGCGGCGCCGTGGCCGCCTCGGCTGATCGCGAATACGGTCCGGCTGAGATCGAAA
>JAPLGR010000270.1 GCA_026390045.1 Chloroflexota bacterium
CAGGGCAACGTGCTCTATGCCGGCGGGTTCTTCGGCAGCGTGAACGGCGAGACGCGAAACTACCTCGCGGCGCTCGATGCGACGACGGGCGCAGTCGTTCCGGGCTGGGATCCGAACCCGGACGGAGCCATCTGGGCGCTGGCCATGGGTCCGGAGACGGTGTACGCGGCGGGCGGGTACGAGCGGATGAACGGCGTGCCGGTGGGGAGCATCGCCGCGCTCGAAGCGGTCCGGACCGACGGGCAGCGGATGCCACTGGGAGTGCTGTGGGTGAGCCCCAATCCCGTGACTTCCGCTGCCACGTTGCGCTTCGCGCTCGCAGGGACTGAGGTGGTGACTCTCGCGGTGTACGACGTGCAGGGGCGGCGAGTTGCCACGCTGCTCGACGGCGCGCCGATGTCTGGCGGGGAGCATGTCGTTCCGCTGCGCCCCACGGGATGGCCGGTGGGCTGCTACATTGCCCGACTCGATGTCGAAGGCATGACTTCGACGCGCAAGATGGTGATCGTGAGATAGGCGCTGGACGGGGCTTGGTGGCCAGGATCGATCTCCCGGCTACAAGATCGCGTGTCTTCTCCCCTCATACGCCCGGAACTGCAGCGCCTCCGCCAGCGCCCGTACGCTGACCTGCTCGTCGCCCGCAAGGTCCGCGATGGTGCGCGCCACGCGCAGGGAGCGGTGCACGGCGCGGGCGGACATGCCACCACGATCCACCGCATCCGTGACCAACCGCCGTCCTGCGGAATCGAGCGCGCAGTAGTCTGACAGCCGTGACGGCTGCAGTGCCGCATTCAAGCTGCCTCGCACACGTTGATATTCTCGCGCTGCAAGCACCCGCGCTCGCACGACCGCACTCGATTCACCGAGCGCAGCGGATTGCAACTCGCGCGCCGTCAACGCCGGCACCTCGTCGGCGTGCAGCGACAACCACGTCGCGGATGCCCGAGCCAGCCACAGCGACACCGTTGCGTTGCCTTTCTGCAACCTGCGGGTCCGCGGCCCTCGACCGCGTGTGTTCCCAAGGGGTTATCCGTTTGCCCCGAACACGCTCGGACAGCGAATCCGCCAGCGGAGGATGGATCGGGGGTTGACGCAACGAACCCTTGCCGAGCGGCTGGGCTGCTGGCCGGAGACGGTCGCGGCGTGGGAGCGGGACGAGAGCGAACCCCTGGCGCGGCGCTGGCCAGCTATCGAGGCGGTCCTCGGAACGGGTCTCGTTCCGAAACGGGACGGTCTCCCAGGATGGGCCCGCGCTGCCCGGCTCCGGCTGGGGCTCACCCAGGAGGCCCTGGCGAAGCTCGCGGGCGTGGACCTGAGGACCGTCCGCAACGTGGAAAGGGGCATCGGGGTTCCCCGGCCCCGCACTCTGGCGCGAATCGCCGGCGCTCTCGAAGACGGCTCTGAAGGCTGAGACCAGGCGTGCCCGCCTTTCCGGGGGATGGCAGGCGGCCACCTGTCCGACATCGGCGAAGACGTGCGGTTTGGTCTTGCGTCTGGCGGGGGGGGTATGTGCTACTCGTCCAGAGGTCTTTGATCGCGAGCGCGGAGCAGCACGCACGTCGCGGGGTGGCTGATTCGGCTGCCTTGGCACGTCGACTGTCTTCGATGCTCAAGAGGTCAGGGACCTTCCTCGGAGACCGCGCTCATGTCCCACCGTTTCCTGCTTACCCTGGCAGGCGGGCTGGCCCTTGCCGCCCTCGTTCCCTCCATGACCCTCGCCGGCAGCAACGCTGGCGGCCGAGCGTTCCTGAGTTGGGACCGTGCCGGCACCGACACCGTGCTCACCGAGATCCCGGCGGCGCCCTTCCCGTTGTACCTGCACCTGCGCGATGCCCCGGACGTGCACGCGCTTGCGGCGCGCATCCGTTGGACCACGAACACCGAAGACGCGCCGCCGTGCTACTTCCTCGCGTCCTCACCTGGCCCGGACGCCTCGACGCCGCAGGACGGCCTGTTCGGCTGGGCCGTCAATGCGCCGCCGGGCCGGGACTTCGAGGGCGACAGCACGTACACTTGGACCATCCACTTCCCGGACGGGAGCACCTCGCGGGACTGCGTGCAGTATCTTGTCGCTGCGTCGGACTGCGACGCGCCAGCGTTTGCCATGTTCGAGGCCGTGGACGTGGTCGTGCTGGATGAATCGGGGACTGCAGACACGCTCTCCGTAGGTGCCGGTGCCCGTATCTCCCCCCTGCCGACCACGTCCGTCTCCGTCAGCGCGGTCACCCCAACCGAGTTGCGCTCAGGCGAGGTCGCCGACTTGGAGGTCAGTGGACGCGGCTTTGGCCCTGGAACTCGCGTGTACCTACGCGGGGATGGACAGCGGACACAAGCGAGTTCGGTGGCGCTCCTCTGTCGGGGGGCAGGCCATAGTGACACGGGTCTATGATGCCCCAACTGCCCAGGACCTCTTCAATCGCTACGGCGTGACGTTCAGTAATATAAACATGGATATCGCATCTAGAGGGTTCAGCGGGATGCGATGGCACGCAGACTCAGCACGGTACAAGCAGGTGGCTGCCGATACGATTGAAGCGGCCTTGCGGGATTCCCTGCCGGTGCTTCTCTACAAATCATGGCCGAACGGAGCGACGCACTGGGTGGTCGGGAAAGGCATGCAACCGGCGTGGCCCCACGCCGGCGGCCCCAAGGGCACATACGCGATCATGGATCCGTTGAACGACGCGACAACGCTCTATGGCACCTACGGCAACTTCTGCTATGCCGGCGTACGTTGCGTGCCGGATTCCCAGCCCGCCGGCGGCGGGATGCGCTACTGTG
>JAPLGR010000229.1 GCA_026390045.1 Chloroflexota bacterium
ACCAGCTGCTGTGCGATGTTGCCAGCCTGTATTACGAGCAGAACCTCACCCAGGAGAAGATCGCCCGGCGCATCGGCGTGACCCGCTCGATGATCTCGCGTCTGCTGACGGAAGCCCGCCGCCGCGGAATGGTCGAGATCCACGTCAAGCGCACGGGCGCGCGCGATGCCGGCCTTGAGGCCGCCCTGGCGGAGCGCTTCGGCCTCAAGGCGGTCGCCGTCGCGGCCTCCACCCCGGCATCCGGGCTGGACCGCGGGCGGTCCAGGCTCGGGCTGGTCGGAGCCCAGGTCCTGCTCGACTACCTTCAACCCAAGAGCCTGCTGGGCGTCGGTTGGGGCACCTCGGTCAACAGCCTCGTTCAGGAGATCCAGGCGCCGCGACCGCTTGCGGTGAAAGTCGTGCAGCTGGTCGGGGCGCTGGGCGGGCGAAACCTGGAATACGACGGGCAGACCGTCGTCCAGCGGGCGGCAGAGAAGCTGGGCGGCGAAGGGTACTTCCTGCATGCACCCTTCCTGGTCGAGGACCGAAAGACCGCTCTGCAGCTCCTCGCCAATCCGGCGGTACGCGAGACCGTCGCCATGCTCAAGCAGTGCGATCTCGCCCTGACCGGCGTCGGCAGCACGGATCCGCGCTTCTACAGCTACTATCACGCCGGCTACGTGCCGATGGAGGAGTTGGAGCGGCTGCGCACCGCCGGGGCCGTGGGGGACGTTAGCGGACACCACCTGGACGCGCGCGGCAAGGATGTCGCCGGCGAGTTCGACGCCCGCCTGGTGAGTATCAGCCGGTACGACTTCCTGGGTGTCCAGACCCGTATCGGCATCGCTGCCGGGCCCGGGAAGGCCCTTGCGCTGCTGGCCGCGCTGCGGGGAAGCTACCTCAATGTGCTGCTGACCGACCGCGCCACCGCATCGCAGATCCTGACGCTCGACAGCAAACCGGACTGACCAGACTCAAGGCGAGGGAAAGGCACGCAGATGATCAGACTGGGCGCGATCACGGACGAGATCAGCGATGGCTTCGAGCGGTCCCTCGCCTTGTTCAACGAGTGGGGCTTGCATGACGTCGAGATCCACACGCTGTGGGGTTCGAGCATCGAGCGGCTCGATGCCGAAGAGGTGAATCGCCTGAAGCGTCTGCTGGATGAGCACGGCCTGCGGGCCTGCATGCTGTCTTCGACTGTCTTCCTGCGCTGCCGGATCCTCGGCGGCCCACCCCCCGAAGCCTGGGACCGGCGCTTCGATTCCATCCCAGGGACCTACGCGGAGCACGTTGCCGCGCTGCGCCGCTGCCTGGAGACCGCCGCCGCGCTTGGCGCGCCGCTCGTCCGCGTGTTCGGCTTTTGGCCGGAAGAGGGCAGCCCGGACGCGATGACCGAGGAGGTCGTGACCAGGTTGCGCGAGGCGGCCGACCTGGCCGCCAGGTACGG
The DNA here is from genome assembly GCA_026390045.1 of Chloroflexota bacterium. Lineage (GTDB taxonomy): Bacteria > Chloroflexota > Anaerolineae > Anaerolineales > E44-bin32 > DYJB01. The sequence goes on from JAPLGR010000229.1 coordinate 1,430, forward strand.
CATCGTCCTGGCGCTCGAGAACTGCCCCCACTCACACCTGGATCAAACCCACAAGGTACTCGAGGTCCTTGAAGCCGTGCGCTCCCCCTGGCTGCGCCTCCTGTGGGATCCCTCGAATGCCTGGCGCTGCGGCGAACACGACCTGGTCGGCATCATTGATCGAGCCATGCCCCATCTGGCCCATATGCACCTCAAGGGCATCCGCCTGGGCGGAGGCCCTTCGGCAGGCCGTGCCTATGTCCCGCTGGACGAGGGTGATGTTGATTACCGGCAGCTCTTGGCCGGTGTGCTGGCGGCCGACTACACCGGGGTCTTCTCGCTTGAGCCCCACTACGTGCGGCCGCGGACTGGAAGGGAAGGTGCTGCCCGCGAATCCATGGCCCGACTGCGGCGCCTACTGAATGGCCTGCCGCAGGCAGACATGTCCGCGTCTTCGTCGGACATTGGCTGATCCAGAAGACCTGAGAACGGGGAGGCTACCCAAATGCCAGATCGATACCACATGATCGACTACATCCATGAAGGACCCGAGGCCCTGCGGCGAACCCTGGAGGCGAATGAACGCCCCGTCCAGGACCTGGCCGAGGCGATGGCCCGGCGCGGCATCGAGCGCGTGATCCTGACCGGGATTGGCAGCTCCCACACGGCGATGACCATGGCCGCCCCGCTCTGGGCAGCCCATTCGCGCCGGATGGTCCACTTCGTCGAATCGGCGGAGTTCGCCTCCCTGCCGGCGCACATCCTCAACGACCAGGCGCTCGTCTTCTCGGTCTCCCGGTCCGGCGAGAGGGGTCTGGTGGTCGATTCGATTCAGCGCGCCCGGCAGGCCGGCGCCGTCAGCGTGGCCATCACCGGGTCGGCGGAGAGCCTGCTGGCAAAGCAGGCCCAGCAGGCACTGGTCACCTCCGAGGGCCCCGAGATTACCTTCCCCAAGACCAAGAGCGTCATCGCCACCACGGGTCTGTTGATGCGCCTGGCGTTGGCGCTGGGGTCGCGCGACGACCCGGGACCCTCCGGGCATCTGGGCGAGCTCAAGGCCGCACCCGCGGCCATGGCTCGCACCATCGAGGCAGTTGAGCCAGATCTCCTCCGGCTTCTCCCCGAGATCACCCGACACAATCTGGTGGCGGTTTCCGGCAGCGGGGCCAACTTCGGCGTTGCGCTTGAGGGGGCGATGAAGATCCAGGAGGCATCCTTCGTCCCGGTGTATGCGAACAGCACCGATGGGCTGATCAACGGGCCGGTTGGCGCGCTGAATGACAAGTGGCTGGTGATCCCGCTGGTGCGCACCGGGGATGAGCAGCTCACCGCCCAACTCCTCAAGATCGCCCATGGCTTTGGCGCTCACAGCCTGGTCGTGACGGAGCCGGGGATCACGCTGACCGAGAAGCCAACCTACTGTCTCCGCCTGGCAGGCCGGGCGGACGCCGCCCTGGCGCCCCTGCACTTCCTGCCAGTTCTCCAGCTCCTGGCGTACTATTGGACGGTGTCTCGAGGGATGAATCCGGACGCGCCGGCGTCGATGACCGCCATCCTGGAGGCCATCCTGGCCCCGGGCCGGCAGGAACCCGAGCTTCGGAAGAAGTAATCCCGGCGATTGTGCCGGCCGACCCCGGCGGTCTTCGATCATACCGGCTGACCTTCAATAAGCGAACGCCTCCCTTGGATGGGGAGGCGTTCTCGCGTTGGATGGTTCCTCAGGTCGCGGCAGCAGCCGGTACCTGCATGGGGC
>JAPLGR010000023.1 GCA_026390045.1 Chloroflexota bacterium
GCGCCGGCATAGTGCTCGATCAGAAAGCCGATCAAGCGCTCGTGCGTGCTCAGCGGCGCCCGGTGGATGACCAGCGGCATCTCTTCCTTGCCATCGCGGTTGATGAATCTCAGCCCGAAGCGCTCCGGCTGGGCGAAGTCGACCTGGTTGGTGGCCAGCGTGAACTCGCGTCCGGTGGCCGACCAGATCTGCACATCGATCTTCGGCCCATAGAAGGCGGCCTCATCGGGCACTTCCACGAAGGGCACCTTCCCATGGGTCATCGCGCGGCGGACCATGTCCTCCGTCTTGACCCACAGGCGCTCGTTGTCGACGTACTTCTTCCCCAGCCCCCGCGCGTGGTGCGTGCTGAACCGCATCACGTAGCGGTCGATGTTGAAGATCTTGAAGTACTCATGATAGAGCGCAATGACCGCCATGAACTCCGATTCAAACTGGTCCTCGGCGACGTAGATGTGCGCGTCGTTCATCTGCATCGAACGCACGCGCAGCAGGCCAAACAGCTCGCCGCTCTTCTCGTAGCGGTAGCACGTCCCGTATTCCGCCAGGCGCAGAGGCAGATCGCGGTATGAGCGCGGCTTGCTGGCGAAGATCTTGTGGTGCATCGGGCAGTTCATCGGCTTGACGTAGTAGCGCTCCCCCTCCAGCTCCATCGGCGGGTACATGGTCTCGGCATAGTAGGGCAGGTGCCCGCTGTGCAGGAACAGCGCCTCCTTGCTTAGGTTCGGAGTGCGCACGCGCACGTAGCCGGCGCGGTCCTCCACGGACTTGGCCAGGCGCTCGATCTCCTCGATCATCGCCCCGCCCTTGGGCAGCCACAGCGGCAGGCCGGGGCCAACCTCATCATCGAAAATGAAGATCTCCAGCTCGCGCCCCAGCTTGCGGTGATCGCGCTTCTTGGCCTCTTCCTGCTGCCACAGGTACCGCTCGAGCTCCTCGGCCGTCTTCCAGGCGGTGCCGTAGATGCGCTGCAGCATCGGGTTCTTCTCGTCACCGCGCCAGTAGGCGCCGGCAACGCTCATCAGCTTGAGGCCCGCGGGGTTGATCCTCCCGGTGCGCTCGACGTGAGGCCCGCGGCACAGGTCGACGAAGTCGCCATCGCGGTAGATCGAGATCTCCGGCTTGCCGTTGATCTCGGTGCCGTACTCGTCCTGCCCTCCAGCCTCCAGCCCGGCGATCAACTCGATCTTGTAGGGCTGGTCGGCGAATAGCCGGCGGGCATCGTCCGCCGAGAGGGCTTCGCGCACGAAGGGACGGTCCTCAGCGATGATCTCCCGCATGCGCGATTCGATCGCCTGCAGGTCCTCGGGCGTCAGCGGGCGCGGCAGCTCAAAGTCATAGTAGAAGCCGTCGTCAATCGGCGGGCCGATGGCGATTCGGGCCTGCCCCGGAAACATCTCCATGACCGCCTGCGCCATCACGTGCGACGCCGAGTGGCGGATGCGATACAGCTCCGAGGCCTTGTAGTCCTCCTGCGGCATGCTCATCACGTCCTCCTTGACTTTAACAACAAGCTCCCACCCACTGGGGCGGGAGCTCATGCTCACGCGGTTCCACCCAGATTGGCCCCCGATGGGGGACCATCTCGGACAGCCGATAACGGGGCTGATCCGTTCGCCTTACTGGCCCCTGGTCTGGGCGTTGGGGCTCACGCTCGCGGGTGGTCTTGGGCGGGGTACCGCCGGGGGGACTTGCAGTCTGAGGTCCCCTCTCCCTGGGGCGGGCCGGTCCGCCTACTCGTCCCGGTCTTCGCGCCGCGCATCAATTGTGTGGGCGGTATAGGACTCGAACCTACGACCTTTGCGATGTCAACGCAACGCTCTAACCAACTGAGCTAACCGCCCAGAGTTTCTCATTCTACCAGCCCCGCGCCGGAGGTGCAATGGGCACCCCCTTGCACCACGAGGCAGACACCACGAGACACCGGCACTCCACCGAACGACCACGGAAGCCAGGTGACACAGGAAGGCGCTAGCCGCGTGCCAGCCGCTCCAGACTCCTTCCGATTCCCGCCAGACGCACTCGTGCGGCCGCCTGCCATGGTGCCCTGAGTCGAAGTGGCGTCGCCTCAAGCCAGGAGAGAGCTTCCTTCCGCCCGGCCGCGGTCAGCCGCTCGGCATGCGAGAAGTCCCAGAACGTAACATCTGGCGGCACACGCAGCTCCAACAGATGGAGCTCGATACCGGCACGCCGCGCCAGCTCGATTTCACGATCGGTCATCTCGTCGATCCCGAGTGAGATCGCGTAGGAGGCAATTCCAAGCATGCCATGTGCTCGCTCTGGCCCGCCCATCAGGCCGACCACATTGACCGCCAGGATCTGCGTTGCGCCGCGTTCGATGGCCGCCAGCACCGGCAACTTGGATCGCACGCCGCCATCCAGGTAGCGTCGGCCCCCGGCACGCCACGGCGCCAGGAAGGGCGGGACGGCCGTGCTGCTCATCGCGCCATCGATCAGCCGATCGTCGTCGCGGTCGCCAAAGGCAAACAGCTCGCCGGTCTCCACGCAGACCGCCATGGCGCGCACCCGAACGCCACACCGCGCCTGCAACTGGCCGAACGTCTCCAGGTCCAGCCCCAGGCTTCAGGCAACAAACCGCGCCAAAGGGACGCTCGGCACCAGGCTGTCGCGATTGGTCACCATCCGACGCACGCTTCCCAGTAGACCCGGCGTGCCGATCTCGCGCAGGCTGACCTGCTGCCAGGCAGCTTGCGCGCGCCGGGCGCCTTCAGCCGTCGGCTCGGAGGCCAGCAACAGACCGTTGAGCGCGCCAGCCGACGTCCCGACAATCAACTCGGGACGAAAGCCCGTCTCCAGCAACGGCTCGATCGCCCCTGCCTGCATCGCCCCGAAGTTGCCTGCCCCGCTCAACACCAGTGCGCGCATCGACTCACCCCACAGGATGTTCTTGCGATCGCCCGCAGCCGCTCCGCCCGCCCTCAGCTATCGGGAGCCTGTGCCTCGTCGATCTCCAGGTGGAAGTGGTGCAGCACGCGGTGCAAGAGCGGGGCAACAAAGACACCCGCCGCTACCAGGAAGACGATTCCGGAGAAGAGCGCGTAGGCGGCTGCAAACAGCTTGCCGCCCGTACTCGGAGTCGGATTGACGGGGCCCATTCCGCCGAGGATCATCGCCGCGTTCAGCACAGCATCAACCCATGACAGACCTGCGATGAGTCGATACCCCAAGATGCCAATGCCCCACGCGACAAGCAGCACGCCTGCCGTCAGGAACATGTGACGTGTCAGCCGGCGAAAGAAGCTCCGGCGGTCAAGCAGGGGTTGGCCACGGCGTTCGTACATGATGCTCCTTGCCTCCACCGACGCACAGTCCCGCGTTGCTTCCATTATAGGCGAGCACAGAGCTCGGCTGGTGCGCGCATGCTACAATCCCAGCATGACAGCCTCCGCCCGCACCTCCCGCCCATCTGGCACCGATCCTTCGACTGCACCGCCCGGCGGTGACGACTCTCCGGGCGGCATCCTGCGCTTCCGGCGCAGCCATGTTTACGCCGCCCTGATCCCTCTGGCCTTTGTCGTCGGCCTGGCAACCGGCTACCTGTTCTGGGGGCGCACACCAGCGCCCGCGGCAGCACCGGTCGTGGCCGAAGGAACCGAGGCACCAACGCGGCTTGAAGTAAGCGTCGACGATGATCCGTCGCTCGGCCCGGCCGACGCGCCGATCACGATTGTCGAGTTCAGCGACTTCAACTGCCCGTACTGTGAGAAGTGGCACACCGAGATCTATCAGCAGCTGATGGCCGCCTACCCAGACCAGATCCGCTTCGTTTACCGCGATTTCCCAATTACCAGCCAGGAATCGCTCGCTGCGGCCCAGGCAGCCAATTGCGCCGGTGAGCAGGACGCCTACTGGCAGTTCCACGATTCGCTGTTGAGCGGCGGGTTGGACCTCGGGCGCGATGCATACACACAGTACGCGACGCGCCTGGGGCTGGATGTGGAGGCGTTGCTCGCCTGCCTGGATTCCGGGAAGTACAACGACGAGGTGGAAGCGGATGCCCGCTACGCCGCCGGCCTGGGCGTCAGCGGCACGCCGACGTTCTTCATCAACGGCCTGCCGCTGGTCGGCGCCCAGCCCTTGTCGGAGTTCCAGGCGGTCATAGAGAGCGAGTTGAACGGCTAGCACCACGGACACGCGCCCCGAGGTCCTGGGGACGTCGGGGCGCGACTTGTTTCCCACCCTTCCACCGGTCGCCGATACACCTCTCAGGACCCGATCACGAGAGCTCGCCTGCTTGCTGCCTCTGCAGCCCCGCGGCGACCGCGCAAGTGCCTGGCGCGTGCTCAACCGACTCCAGAAACTCAAGTAGCACCGCGTTGAAAGGGCCGGGCTGGTCCAGCGGAGTCGCGTGGCCTGACCCGGGGAGCCGCTCGAGCCGGGCGCCCGGGATGCCGGCGGCCAGCTCAGTTTTGCAGCTCAGCGACACTGTCGTGTCCTGCTCCCCAGCGACTACCAGCGTCGGGGCGCGGATCTCACCGAGGCGGGAGCGCAGGTCGAACCGCCCGATGGCAGCCAACAGCTTCACGTAGGTCAGTGGCGGATTGCCAGCCAGGCGCGCGGCCGCCAGGGAGCGCAGCTCCTCCTGCCCGGCATGAGGAAACAGGCCTGCGGCCACGCGGCGGCCAAGCTCATCCATACGGCCGGTCGCGGCCAGCCTCATGCGAACCATCCCACGGCCCAGCGACCCATGCGCACCCTGCTGGC
>JAPLGR010000381.1 GCA_026390045.1 Chloroflexota bacterium
TCTCGCCGCCCGCAGTCAGTGCAAGGCCCAACGGATGCCGGCCCCATTGAAAGACCGAGCTGCGATCTGGTGCCACGGCGACAGATGCTAGCCACGCGCGGCCAAGGGCGACCGAGAGTATCCCGGCGGCCTCGTTGACAAGGTCTGGGGAGTAGTCGAGCTGCGCAGTCGCAGCCGTCGCCCTCAGTCTCCAGCTGCAGAAGGGGTCGGAATCGAGATCCGGCATCGTGGATGGTTGGCCAGAGTGCATTCTGCTCGATCTGGTTCGCGTCGTGAGTCCGCCGCGCGTCGGTGGAGTGTCCTAGTGCCGAGGTGCAGGGCAGCCTTCGTCAGCTCCAACCCGCCGTTAGGGCACAGCAGCGAGCTACCGCCCGACACTGACGTTCGACTGCCTCATGAAGGACCAAAAGAGGAGTAGGAACTTGTAGAGGGCGTGAGGTCGCAGCGCCGCTACAACCGGCCAGTGCTTGGACTCTGAAAGGCGCTCGAGGAACTCCGGATTGTACCGGGCGACGGACGATAGGTGGTAGAACGCGAGCGTTGCTGGCAGAGCTTCTGGCATCAAGAGTGGCCCTGGCATGACGGCGGTCATAGTCTGGTCAGAGTTTGGGTAGTAGAGAAAGCGGCGATCGAGCCCGGCGCAGATTACGTCACGAGGTGTTGTGTCGGAAGACAATGGAGCCTTCGTCACGAACTGATTGGGTGCGGCTGGGTCGCGCTGGCAACCTCGGAGGGCGGGAAGGTGCGTCACGGGGATGGGCCGCTTCCGCGTAGCGGTCTCAATCGAGAACCTGGCGTGCAGGCCCGATGGCAGGCTGTCCACGGATGGGTGCAAGATTGTCTGTCGCGACGGCGTGCGCGAAGCCAAGCTCCACTCCGTGCCGACGTCAGCGATGTAAGGGTAGATGTCACGCATTGCGATCTGCGTCCTTGCCACAATCTGCCGACCCGTCAGCACCTCGTAGAAGAGGGGGATCGCGCCGGACGGGTACAGCGTAATGACCTCGGAGGTGAGGGCTCGGCTCAATGGCGCTGTTGGGTTGTATGAAGCCCCGTGCAGTCTGTTGGCCTTGAGCCTTGCGTGTTCCGAGCTGCACAGAATCCAGACCTTCACGAGGTTCAGGATCGCGTAATACGAGGGAACAAAGCTCACCTCGACGGGTCCTGTGCGTGCCTGTCGGATATACTGCGCGGCCAAGCGCGCATGGGGGCGGATTCGAATTGCCCGCGAACGGGCATCCGACGCAGATACGCCGTGCTTCGAGCGAAGGAGATCGATTGTGTGGTTAATGGCGGCTAGGAAGTCCAGGTGAAGAACAAGGTCATCCAAGGGGTCGAACGCGCTCGAAAAGCCGCCGGATGTGTCATAGCGTTCAAACGGATGGAGAAAGACCGTTCTGGTTGCCATAGCACCGATGCGGTCAGGGATACTGCCAACTAGCTAGTGTCTTGCCGCCAAGCGGACCATCAGCCCGCTTCGAAGCCTGGCTACATATGAAGCACGCGGAGCGATGATGCAACAGCCGGGTAGCACGAGAAGTCTCCAGCTCCATCGGGCGCCGTTGGCCCTGGGGGGGGGGGGATCCCACGGGTGACTCCGGGGTGACCAGGCGGGTCGCGAACGGTCGTGAACGGTCACGAACGGTCGTCAACGGTCTCGAACGGTCGCGGCAGGGCGTCAACGGTCGCCCCCGAGCCTTCACTCTCGGTCAGTAGGCACGTGCCTCGTGCGTGGCGTCTTCCTCCCGGCAAGAGTTGCTGCCCACCAGCTATGGCTGCGTCGATTGGCAGATTCCCGTAGCCGATGCCGCAGATCACCACGCC
>JAPLGR010000038.1 GCA_026390045.1 Chloroflexota bacterium
CTGGCCGGCATCTGCTGCACCAGCAATGAAACCCTGATGCGCCAGGGCGTCCCCTCGGCCGGCAACTTCCTGCACCAGGAGCTGGCGATCATCACCGGGGCCGTCGAAGCCATGGTCGTCGACGTGCAGTGCATCATGCAGGCGCTGCCCAATCTGGCGGCGAAGTTCCACACCCAGGTCATCACCACCTCACCCAAGGTGAAGATCACCGGCGCCACGCACATCGAGTTCGAGGAAGACCGGGCGCTGGATATCGCCAAGGAGATCGTCCGCGCCGCCATCGACAACTACCCGAACCGCGGCGAGGTCCAGATCCCAGACGTCTCTTCGGACGTTGTGCCTGGCTTCTCGCACGAGTACATCAACTACATGCTCGGCGGCTCATACCGCTCGTCCTTTCGCCCACTGAACGACGCGGTCATGTCCGGGCGGCTGCGCGGCGTGGTGGCCAACGTGGGCTGCAACAACCCCCGCACCACCCAGGACGCGACCCACGACTACATCGTGCGCGAGATGCTCAAGAACGATGTGCTGATGGTCGAGACCGGCTGCGCCGCGATCGCCAGCGGCAAGTACGGCTTCCTGCTGGGCGAGGCGGCGCGGGAGTGGGCCGGTCCCGGCCTGCGCGACGTGTGCGAGGCCACCGGCATGCCGCCGGTGCTCCACCTCGGGTCGTGCGTCGACAACACACGCATCCTGACCGTGCTGACCCAGGTGGTCAACGAGGGTGGGCTAGGCGATGACATCAGCGAGGTTCCGGCGGTGGGCATTGCCCCCGAATGGATGAGTGAGAAAGCCCTGGCCATTGCCTCGTACTGCGCCGCCTCCGGCGCCTACGTCATCATGGGCATCAAGAACCCGGTCGAGGGGAGCAGCGTGGTGACCGATATCCTGAGCAAGGGCTGGGAGGCCAAGGTCGGCGGCAAGATCGAGTTTGTCGTCGAACCCGAGGAAATGGTCCGCCGCATTCTGGAGCACATTGATAAGAAGCGCGCCGCGCTCAACCTGCCGGCGTGGGACCCGAAGCGCTTCGGGCGCAGCGGGGATGCACGCATCCACGAACTGGAAGAACTCAGCCCGGAGGCACGCGCCGAGGCCCTGTACGGCGCGCCCGTGGGCGACTGAGGAGCGAACCCATGTCACGCTACATCGCCACGCGGGCCATCCGCGGCGCCAACGCCGTCGTCCACGAAGCCGAGTTGATGCTCGAGCGCGCCCTGCAGGAGAAGGGGCCCGACACGCCGGTGTCCTTCCCGAACACCGCCTACTACCTGCCGATGATCCTGGGGATGACCGGAGCCGAGGTCAGCACGCTCGGTGGGTTGAAGCCCGCCATGGAGCGCGCCCGGGCCCTGCTGCATCCGGTCCCGGCCGACCACCGCTGGACGCCCTATCTGGGCGAGACGCTCGACAGCGGGATGGCGACACTGCTGGCCGAGGAAGTCATCATGGCACTGCGCTTCATCTACGGGCACCAGCCGGAGGCGATGCCCGGATTCCACCTAGCCGGCGGCACGGGCTACCCCCAGCTGGACGGAGGCAACGGGAAGGGCGGTCACCTCAACGGACCGATCGATGACATCCAGCTGCGCTCATGGGGTATCCAGCTGGTCGACGGACGGATGCCCGGCTTCGCCGCCATTGTGGGCTGCGCCAAGACGAACGCTGTGGCGGTCAAGATCGTGCGCGAGCTGCAGCGGCGCAACATCCTGTGCTTCCTCTCCGGCAACGTCAACGGCCGGAGCATCATCCACCAGCTGCAGGAAGAGGGCGTCGAGCTGGGTTACGACACGTATACCGTGCCCTTCGGCACCGACACGATCTCGGCCATCTACGCCCTGGGCTTCGCCGTCCGATCGGCGCTGACCTTCGGCGGCATGAAGGGCGGCCAGGCGCGCGACATCCTGCTCTACAACAAGAACCGAGTGTTCGCCTTCGTCCTCGCTCTGGGCGAGGTCGACGATCTGAAGTACGCCACGGCGGCCGGGGCAATCAACTTCGGCTTCCCCGTGGTGGCCGACACCATCATCCCCGAGATCCTTCCCACCGGCGTGACGACCTATGAGCACGTCATCTCAATGCCCTTCAACGAGATCCAGGGCAAGGACGACCTGGAGAAGGCCGAGAAGATCGTGCAGAAGTGCATCGAGGTGCGCGGCGTCAAGGTGCGCGTCACCGAGGTGCCCATCCCAGTGCCATACGGCTCGGCCTTCGAGGGCGAGGTCGTCCGCAAGAACGACATGCGCGTTGAATTCGGCGGCAAGAAGAGCCGCGCCTTCGAGTACCTGTTCATGGGGGACCTGGACAAGATCGACGACGGCAAGATCGAGATTGTTGGCCCGACCTTCGACGCCGTCGAGCCGCAGGGCGCCATGGACATGGGCATCCTGGTCCAGGT
>JAPLGR010000645.1 GCA_026390045.1 Chloroflexota bacterium
CTCGGCCTTCCTCCCGAGGGTCGCCCATCTTCGACTGAAGCGGCCGGCGCTGCAACGCTGACCCAAGTCATGCCGCGGATGCAGGTCGCGCCGCGCGACCATCCGCTAACGGCCGTCGGATTGCCGGCGCCGAAGGTCGATGCTCTCAAGCTGGTGCAGGGCAAGCCGGCCTTCACCGCTGATGTTGAGATGCGCGGCATGCTGCACGCCAAGGTGCTTCACAGCCCGCACGCGCATGCCATCCTGCGGCGCATCGACGCCTCGCGCGCCCGGGCGCTGCCGGGCGTCGCCGCCGTCCTCACCTGGCAGGACATCCCACGCGTCGCCTACTCGACGGCGGGCCAGTCGGATCCGATCCCTGGGCCGCTCGACTCGTTCTCACTCGACGCCAAGGTCCGCTTTGTGGGCGATCGCGTGGCCTTCGTGGCGGCTGAGACCCAGGCGCTGGCCGAAGAAGCGCTGTCGTTGATCGACGTCGACTATGAGATCCTGCCTGCGGTCTTTGATCCGACGCAGTCGATGACCGCCGGCGCACCACGCCTGCACGATGAACCAGACTACGTGCCCTTTGCCGAGTCCGATCCGAAACGGAACCTCGCCGCTCAGATCCGCATTGACATCGGTGACGTGGAGAAGGGATTGCGCGAGGCTGAGCTGGTGATCGAAGGTGACTACGAGGTCCCCAAGGTGCAGCAGGCTCATATCGAGCCGCATGTGGTGATCACCTACTGGGACGAAGATGACCGGCTGGTGATCCGGACGAGCACGCAGGTTCCGTTCCACGTGCGCCGCCAGCTTGCGCCAGTGCTGGGCCTGCCTCCCAAGCGCATCCGCGTGATCAAGCCGCGCATCGGTGGCGGCTTCGGCGGGAAGCAGGAAGTCCTGATCGAAGATGTGGCCGCGCATCTGACCATTGCCACCGGACGACCGGTTCGGTTCGAGTACACCCGCGAAGAGGAGTTCACCGCAGGACGCTCGCGTCATCCGATGCGCATCCACATGCGCACCGGAGTGCGGCGCGATGGAACGATCACCGCCAACGAGATGACGATCCTGAGTAACACCGGAGCCTACGGCTGCCACGCCCTGACCGTCACCGGCAATACCGGCCAGAAGGCGATGGCACTGTACGTCGGTGACGGCGCCTACCGTGCCGGCCCCAACATCCGCTTCCACGCTGATGTCGTTTACACGAACACGCCTCCGGCGGGCGCGTATCGCGGCTATGGCGTTCCCCAGGGATTCTGGGCTGTCGAGCGGCACATGGAGCGCATCGCGCGCACCCTCGGCGTGGACCCGCTGGCGTTCCGTCTCAAGAACGCGCTGCGTGCGGGCGAGCCGCACCCGTTCAGCACCGCGTGGTCCGAAGGGCGCGAGCCGCATCCCGAGACGATCAACACCTGCGGCCTGGAAGACTGTGTGCGGCAGGGCGCAGCGGCGATTGGATGGGCGGAGAAGTATCCAGACGAGGACTGGCATCGCGTCCCGGGCAAGCCGCACCTGCGGAAGGGAATCGGTGTGGCGACGGTGATGCAAGGCACGGCGATCCCGTACCTGGACATGGGCGGCGCCAGCCTCAAGATCAATGACGATGGTTCCTTCAACCTGCTGATCGGTGCGACCGATCTGGGCACCGGGTCCGACACGGTGCTGGCGCAGCAGGCGGCAGAAGTGCTTGGCGTCCCCATCGACGACATCATCGTCTACTCGTCGGACAGCGACTTCACGCCCTTCGACAAGGGCGCCTACGCGTCCAGCACGACGTACATCTCGGGCACGGCGGTCGTCCGAGCCGCGCAGCAGGTTGCGGAGCGGTTGCGCCTCCGAGCGGCGCGCATGCTGTCTACAACGGGGAGGGCTGCTCTCCGTCCTGAGGAGATCCGCCTTGCCGAGCGCCAAGCCTGGTCGCCCGATGGCCGCAGCGTCTCTCTGGCGGACCTGGCGCTCGACGCTCTGCATCACAACGATCAGGAACAGATCATGGCGACGGCGTCGTACGTGTCCCCGGTCGCACCGCCGCCCTTCGCGGCGCAGTTCGCCGAGGTCACGGTGGACATTGAGACCGGCCAGGTGATCGTCGATCGGCTGGTGATCGCGGTCGACTCGGGCGTGATCGTCAATCCCCTGACCGCCTCCGGCCAGATCGAAGGCGGGATGACGCAGGCGCTTGGATATGCCGTGTGCGAGGAGATGCTGTACGACTCACACGGGCGGGCGCGGGAGACAGACTTCAGCGACTACCACCTGTTCGCCGCCCAGGAGATGCCGGAGCTGCAGACGATCTTCGTGGAGACGGTCGAGCCTTCGCATCCCTTCGGCGTGAAGGCGGTGGCGGAGATCCCGATGGATGGCGTGGCGCCTGCTGTGGGGAACGCCCTCCTGGATGCGTGTGGCGCTGACCTGTCGGTGATCCCGATGACGCCAGAGCGCGTGTGGAGCGCGCTGCGGCGCGAGGCAGGGTAGGTGGTGCGGCCGCAGTGAAGCGGTCGAGGATAGGCAAGGTGCGCCGCGCTGAACGCGCGAGCCGTCTGCCGCTCATGGAAGGGTTGTGTGGCGAATCGATCGCTGTTTGAAGAGCTGGCTGAGATTGAGCGCACGGGCAAGGCGGCGGCGCTGGCCACGGTCGTGCACGCCCGCGGCGCAGTGCCTCGTCACGCGGCGAGCAAGATGCTGGTGCACGCCGATGGCCGCACCTTGGGCTCGGTCGGGGGCGGTGAGTTGGAGGAGCGGGTCCGTCAGGCTGCGCTGCAATCCCTGGCGGATGGATTGCCCCAGCTGCTGCACTACACGTTCCAGGATCCGGCGCAGGGTGATCCGGGAGTGTGCGGAGGGGAGGTGGACGTGTTCGTCGAACCCGTGGGACGGCAGCCAACGATCGTGGTGGTGGGGGGAGGCCACGTCGGGCAGGCCGTGCTGCACCTTGCGCACTGGCTGGGGTTCCGCACGGTCGTGTGCGATGACCGCCCCGAGTTCGCTTCGGCCGCATCCGCGCCCGAAGCTGACCAAGCCATCGCCTGCCCGATGGGGGAATTGGCAGGCCGGCTGAACATCACACCGGACACGTACCTGGTGCTGACAACGCGCGGTGTTCCTCTGGATGTGGAGGCACTGCCCGGCCTCCTCGCCAGCCCGGCGGCGTACATTGGCGTGATCGGCTCGCGCAAGCGCTGGGAGACGACGGCGCAGGAGCTGCGCGCCAGGGGGATCACTCCGCAGGCCCTCGAGCGGGTGACCTCGCCGATGGGGCTCGAGCTGAAAGCCGAAACGCCTGAGGAGATCGCCGTGAGCATCGTGGCGCAGATCATCCAGCAGCGCCGGGGCGGGAGCGGACAGCCGATGGACCATCCTGCGGCGGCGCAGGCCGCCTCACGTATGGGAACGTGAGCCTCCATGTGGAAGCAGTACTACACACCTAACTCGGTAGAGCAGGCCCTTGGCCTGCTGAAGGATCATGGCGCTGCGGCGCGCGTCGTCGCCGGCGCCACCGATCTGATCCTCGAACTGGAGCGCGGCCTGCGGCCGGGAGTCGAAGTTCTGATTGATATCTCGCGGCTTGCAGGGCTGGACACGATCAGCGTGGATCAGAAGGGCTGGATCCACCTCGGGCCGCTGGTCACGCACAATCACGTGGCGGTCTCGCCGGTCTTGGCGGAGAACGCGTTTGCACTGGTGCGTGCCTGCTGGGAGGTGGGCGCGCCGCAGATCCGGAATCGCGGGACGGTGGCTGGCAACCTGATCACGGCCTCGCCGGCGAACGACTCGATCCCGCCGCTCATGGCGCTGGGCGCTGTCCTTCAACTTCAGTCGCATCGAGGGTCGCGCCGCGTCCCCCTGGCCGAGTTCTACACTGGCGTCCGCCGGACCGTCATGCAGCCGGACGAATGGCTTGCGGACGTCGCGTTCCCTGTCCCGGAGCCGGGCACGCGCAGCACCTTCTACAAGCTCGCGCTGCGGCGCGCACAGGCGATCTCGGTGGTCAACGCGGCGGTTGTGTTGGAGCTGGACGGGCGCCGGGTGCGGCGGGCGGCGATCACGCTTGGTTCCGTCGCGCCGACGATCGTGCGCGCCTCTGCGGCTGAGGACTTCCTGGCCGGGAAGGAACTGTCGGCCGCGATCGTG
>JAPLGR010000076.1 GCA_026390045.1 Chloroflexota bacterium
GTCACGCATCACCTGACGCAGCCGCTCGGCATCTCGCTCACCCGCCTCAAATGCCGCCGAGGCAGCGCGCAATGCGCGGTACAGCACCGTGGCCGATCGTCCTTCGTCCGGCGACAAATAGCGGTTGCTGCTGGACAGGGCAAGTCCGTCCGCCTCGCGCACCGTCGGGCACACGACGATTTCCACCGGAAGGAGCAGATCGCGGGCCATCCGCCGGATCACCACCGCCTGCTGCGCGTCCTTCTGCCCGAAGTAGGCGCGCTGCGGCTCGAATGCGTGCAGCAGCTTGGTCACCACGGTCGCCACGCCGCGGAAATGACCCGGCCGCCTCGCACCTTCCAGCCCTCGCGTCACCGCCTCAACCGTGACCCACGTCTGGTCCCCCGGCGGATACACATCCTCCACCTCGGGCGTCCAAACCAGGTCCACGCCCGCTCGTTCCAGCATGTCCACGTCGCCAGGCAGATCCCGCGGATAGGACTGCAGGTCCTCATGAGGGCCGAACTGCGTCGGATTGACGAAGATGCTTACGGCGACGCTGGCGCATTCCGTGCGCGCCTGCCGAACCAGCGATAGGTGGCCGTCATGCAGGGCGCCCATCGTCGGGATCAGGCCAAGAGAATCGGGCAGCGCGGATCGCTCGGCGCGCAGGTCCTCCAGCCGACAAACAGCCTTCATGACTCACCTCGATCGCGGCCGAAGGAGAGGGCGTGGATCAGCGCCAGCAGCACCCGATTGACCGGCACCGGCACGCGGCGACGCTCGGCCTCGGCGATGATGGCTCCGGTGATCGCATCAATCTCCGTCATCCGGCCGCTCTCAACATCCTGCAGCATTGAGGACCGGTTCCCGGCCGTCCGCTGCAGCACACGCTCCAGCTCGAGGCTCGGGTCGGCATACGGCAGGTGGATCTCGGCTGATTGTGCCACCCGCGCCGCCTCACCTGCCGCCTCGCAAGCCAGCTCCCGGGCCGCCTTCGCCTCAGGCTTTAGCAGTGCGCCATTGGGGACATGCAGCAGGGCCGTGATCGGATTCACCGCGCAGCTCACGACCAGCTTCCCCCACACCAGACCAAGGGCATCGTCCGAGAGCGCGGCATCCAGCCCGGAGGCGCTCAGCAGAGCCACAACGGGCGGCGTGCGCGGGTGGCGAGCGACGCGCGTTGGGCCCTCGCCGCCCGCTCGAACATGCGCGGGCTGAACAAGCGTTGCGCCCGCGGTGGTGACGCCTAATGCCGCCCGCTGCTCGCCCAGTGCGCGCATCAGGCTCTCCAAGTTCCCCAGCCCATTCTGGAGCGTGACGGCCACCCCATCCGCTGCAAGCCAGCGCCGCAGCGCCGCCGCAGCCGCGTCCGTCTGATACGCCTTGACCAGCACCAGCGCAAGCCGGACGGGGGCCAGATCGGCCGAGTAGTCGGCTACCTCGACCCGATGCGACGTCTGCTTGTCCCCATCCTCGAGGACCACGCCTTCAGCCCGCAGTGCATCCAGACCGACCTGCCATCTGCCAGCCATCACGACGTCGGCGTGCGGGGCGAGGCGCGCGGCAAACCAGCATGCCATCGCCCCCGTCCCCATGATCAGCACGCGCTCGCGTTTCATTGGCCCTCAGGGCCTCGTCGCAGATCCACGCCGGGGGCCTTCAGGCCCCGGGCAGGGAGCGCAGCAACTCGTCCCATTCTTCCTCGGCCATGTCGATGGTGTGCTCGTCGGCCGGGAAGCGGTGCGCCTCGACGTCGCACTTGTAGGCACGGAATGCCCTGACCATCTCGTCATGCAGGTCCGCGTACTGCCGGACGAAGCGCGGCGTGAAGCGGTCAAACATGCCCAGCAAGTCATGTGTCACCAGCACCTGGCCGTCACACCCGGCGCCTGCGCCGATTCCGATGGTAGGGATTGGCAACCGTTTCGAGACGAGCGCCGCCAGCCGAGCCGGGATGGACTCAAGCACGATCGAGAAGCAGCCGGCCTCCTCCAGCACCAGCGCATCTTCCAGCAACCTGCGAGCCGCTTCAGCCGTCCGGGCCTGTGGTCTGAAGCCGCCCAGCATGTGAACCGACTGCGGCGTCAGCCCCAGATGGCCCATCACTGGGATTCCCGCCCCAATCACGGCCTTCACGGCCGTCAGGCGCTCGCGCCCACCCTCCAACTTGACGGCCTCCATGCCGCCTTCCTGGAGGAAGCGCCCCGCGTTGCGCACAGCTTCTTCCTCGCTCACTTGATAGGAAAGGAAGGGCATGTCGCCGATGCAAAGGGCCCGGCGTGTCCCGCGCGCCACGGCCCGGCAGTGGTGCAGCATCTCGTCCATCGTGACCGGGAGCGTGGTCTCGTAGCCCAACACCACCATGCCCAGCGAGTCGCCCACCAGGACGCTGTCCAGGCCGGCTTCATCCAGGGCCTGAGCCATGGGCAGGTCGGTGCCGGTTAGCATGGTGATCGGCTGGCCGGCGGCTTTCTTCTCGCGGAAGGTTAGCGGGGTGACTTTCTTGGGAGCGGCAGATCCTTGAGGCGAGGCGGACACCCTTCCCTCCTGAAGCAAATGGGCGCCCGGGACGAAACCGCCCCTCCAGGCCGGAGGGGCGGATCATGAAGCCACCAGTCCAGCCGTCTCGGTCGGCGCCCGATCCAAGCGGCAGGAGGATTATAGCATCGCCCCTGCCGGGCCGCGCGTGTCTCGTCAGCCGAGTCGGGCTACACTCCCCTGCACCCGCTGCTCCCGGGAGGCCTCCTGTGGCCGCTGATTCCCCCGTCGCCATGCTCAACGCCATGCTTCAGCCCTGGCGCGACTCGGTCGAGAACCCGGCCGCAGCGCAGCAGGCCGCCCTCGAGCGGCTGCTGGCCGATTATGCTAAGACCGACTTCGGACGCCAGCATCACGCCGCCGGCATCGGCACAATCGCCGAATACCGCAGCCAGTTCCCCGCCTCCACCTATGAGGACTACAAGCCGCTGATCCAGCGTGTCATGGCCGGCGAGATCAGCCGGCTGCTCTGGGAGGAGCCGATCGGGTGGGCCATTACGCGCGGCACGACCAAGGGCGAGTCGAAGTTCATCCCGATGACACCCACCGACCTGCGCATGCGGGTCAGTGCCGGGCGGGCGATGATGGTCTTTGTCGCCGAGCACGCCCGGTTTGACCTGTTCGCCGGCGTCAATCTGAATATCAACTTCCCGTCGGTCGTTGGCACGGTGAAGGTCGGCCAGCGGGAGCTCGCCTACGGCTACAGCTCGGGCATCTACACCAAGTACGTCTCGGCCATGACCCCGCTTCGTTCGACCCCCACACAGGACGAGATCGACGCCCTGGGAGGGGGCAAGACGCAGCGTGACTGGGAGGGGCGCTTTGAGCTGGCCTACCAGAAGTGCAAGGAGGAGAGTGTCTCGCTCGTCGGCGGAGTCGCACCCACGGCCGTCCTGTTCGGCCGCTTCCTGCACCAGGCGCACAAGGTCTATCCGAAGGATCTGTGGAGGCCAATCCTGATGACGCTGGGCAGCGTGCCGGGGATCAACACCCGCTACCCGCCCGCCCTCAACGCTCTCTACGGACCAGCCGCAATACGCGAGATCTACGGCGCCACGGAGGGGATGTTCGGACAGCAGCGCGACGACAAGCGCGCCTGGGTCCCCAACTACGATCTGTTCCTGTTTGAGGTCGAAACTGCACGCGGGACGAAGATGCTGCACGAAATGAGACCGGGGGAGAT
>JAPLGR010000679.1 GCA_026390045.1 Chloroflexota bacterium
CCAAACTGGATCCCGGGCACTGCAGTCACCAGCGTTTCGTGCAAGTCCTCCACGGTCTTGATGAAGTGCGATTGCCCCAGGATGATGTTGACGGATTCTGGTTTCTCAATGCGAACCGTAAGGGTCTGCATCCTGCCACCTCCTGCTCCGTGTGTACGGCTGGTGATTCTAGTCCATGTCGGTTGGCCGCCCGCGTTCGGTCCAGCCGATTGGGCATGGCACTTCTCAGCGGGCAATGGGGAGGCGAACGGTGACCCGCGTGCCCTCTCCAGGGCGGCTCTCTAGATGAATCTCCCCGTGCATCGCCCGCACGACGGCACGCGCGATCGACAGCCCGAGGCCGCTTCCGCCGGATCCCTGGGCATCCCCGCGATAGAAGCGGTCAAAGACGTGCGGCAAGTGCTCCGGGGCGATACCAGCGCCGTTGTCGCTCACCGCGATGACCGCCTGCCCGTTGGCTTCCGCAGTGGAGGTCCGAATCCATCCACCGGCGGGCACGTAGCGCAGCGCATTATCCAGGAGGATCAGGAGGACCTGACGCAACCGAGCCCGATCGCCAAGCGCGATCACCGGTGTGGTGTCCACCTCGAGCCGGATACCGCGATCCTCCGCTACCCGCTCGAAGGGAGCCCCCACATCGCGCACAACGCCGACAAGATCGACCGGCTCGATGTCAAGCCGCAGCGCCCCGGCGTCCAGGCGGGAGAGGAGGAGAAGGTCTTCGACCAGGCGGGCCATTGCATCCGTCTCGCGCAGCACATCATCCAGCAGAGGACGGCTCGGGCTGTCCGGCGGGAGTTTCCGCCCGGCCACCTCGGCGCTGGCCCGCAGCAACGTAAGCGGCGCCCGCAGTTCGTGGCTCGCATTGGCCACGAAGGCCTGCTGTCTCTCCCAGGCTGCCTGCGCTGGAACGAGCGACCGCCCGGCAAGCAGCCAGCTGCCCCAACCGAGCAAGAGGGTAGTCACCGCGGAGAAGGCCAACATCCCGAAGAGCGACCGGCGCAGGATGGCGTCTTGATCGGCGAGCGAACGTCCCGCCTGTAGATAGACGTCACCCGAGGCGGTGGTCACGCGGGTGGTCAGAAGCCGGTAGCGGCTTCCGTCCAGCTCGACGAGCGTGCGCAAATCGCTCCCGGACTCGGTCGCCGACTTCAGCGCACCCTCATCGGGCGCGACCGGCGCCGCCGCACCGGCCGTCACCGACACCAGATTGCCTTGCGCATCCAGTGGTACGAGGAATACAGGCGCCAACTCCGCGTCGTAGCGGTCTTCCCCTTCATCCCCTGACAGATTGAACGCGGCGGAGGTGCCCTCCCCCTCCTCGCTGTCCCCGGCTGAGGTCACAGCCTGTGGGGTGGCATTCGCCGCTGTCAGGCCAAGGCTCTGCGCGCCAAGCTCCACCTTGCGCTGGAGGGCCTGATCCGTCGAGGCCTGGAAGGAGTAGCGCAGGAGGGCGTACACCCCGCCATCGATTAGCGCCGTCAGCAGGAGGGCCACCAGCAAGTAGAGCAGCGTCAGCCGAAGACGGAGCCGGCTAAACATGTTCGGGGTTGAGCCGGTAGCCGACGCCGCGGACTGTGTCGATCGGGTCGCGCCGACCCGGGATGTTGAGCTTGCGCCGGAGGTAGGAGATGTACACGTCGACCATCGTGGGCTGGACCTCGC
>JAPLGR010000101.1 GCA_026390045.1 Chloroflexota bacterium
TCCTCGATCGGGGTCAGCCCATCGATCAGCACCGTGCCGTCCTGCAGCGACTGGATCTCGGCCTCGTCGTCGAACGGATCGCGCATTTCGCCGACAATCTCCTCCAGAAGGTCATCCAGCGTTACCAGGCCGGCGGTGCCCCCGTACTCATCCAGCACGATGGCCAGGTGCTGGCGGCGGGAGCGGAAACGGCGCAGCAGGCTGCTGATGCGGACGGTGTCCGGCACGAACAGCGTCTCCCGCATCAGATCGCGCGCGGTCAGGGAGGAGGCATTCGGACGGCGCCGCGCAGGAAGGATGTCCTGCAAGTGGACCACGCCGATGACATGGTCCAAGTCCCCCTCGTAGACTGGCAGTTTGGTCACCGGCTGAGCGGTCAGCATCTTGAGCATTGACTCGAGTGACGCGTCGGCCGGCAGCGCGACCATCTCGGTGCGCGGCACCATGACTTGCCGCACCAGGGTGTCGCCAAAGTCGAGGACGGCGTGGACCATCTCCTCCTCGTCGTCCTGCACGACGCCGCTTTCGGCGCTGGCCGAGACCAGCATCTTGAGTTCCTCGACCGAATGGGCAAGTTCCTTCTCCGAGGCCGGACGCAGGCGCATGGCGCGGGCAAGCGCGGCGCCGCTGCGGCTGAGGAGCCACGTGATGGGTCGCAGGATGTAGCCGGCGACCAGGATAGGACGGGCCACCAGACGAGCAAAGCGCTCCGGGTTCTGCAGTGCAATCGCCTTGGGCGTGAGCTCACCTAGAACGACAAGCAGGAAGGTTGTGAGCAGGAACGCCAGCGCGGCCGACACGCCATAGGCGACCCCGGTCTGCCAGCGGACGGGGAGCAGTTCGAGGACAGGCTCCATCAGGCGGGCGACGGCTGGCTCGGCCAGCCACCCCAGGCCGAGGCCGACGGTCGTGATCCCGAGCTGCGTTGTGGCGAGAAATCGTCCTGTGTCGCGTAAGGCGCGCTGGATCCAGGCGGCGCCGGGGTCGCCCTTGGCGATGAGCTCCGCCACCCGCGTGCGGCGGATGCGAACGATGGCGAACTCGGCCGCGACGAAGAATCCGTTCAGCAGGATGAGCAGCAGGACGGCCAGCAGACCGAGGGCGTCCGTAAGGATCTCAGACGACATGGCTCACAATCCCTGGGCCAGGGCGCAGCATCACGGAGCGGGGACGAATCATGCCGCGGACCGCACAACCGCGGCGGCTCCATAGCCGACCACGGAACTGGCGTCACCGGTCACGTCGCCTGAGTTGGCGTACCCGAGGAGTTCAACGCGAGTGGCGCCGAGGTCGCGGGCGGCCCAGAGTACAGAGGCAATCGCGCCGCGACCACATGCATATCCCTGGCCGCGCTCGTCCGCGTCAATGACGCCTGCCGGGTCAAACGCCTCAAGCTTGGCGAGAAGGAAGGCGTCCAGCTTGCGGGCGACGTCGTCCGGGTAGAAGTGCGACAGGTCGGAACTGGCCACCAGCAGGCAGGATCGGCCCTTTAGAGTCTGGGCGAGGGCGCGGCCAAGGGCTTCGGCGGTCCTGGCGGATTGATCGCGCAGCATCAATGGCAGCAGGCGAAACGGGCGCGCCAGAGTGCGCTGCAGGAAGGGCAGCTCGATCTCCAGCGAATGCTCGGGGTCATTGCGTACGCGGTCCAAGTGCAAGCCGGGCGGCAGGTTGTCGTCCACCGCAGCCACCAAGTCGGCGTCGATTTCGACTACCCCCAGCGGGGTCTCGTAGGCCGGATGAGCTGAAGTCAGGATATGCCCCGGGTAGGGATGGTGCATGGGGGCGACGACGGCAACCGTCTCCACCGAGGCACCCTGCAGGAGCCGGAAGGCCAGCGCAGCAACATCGCCCGAGTACCGGTGACCAGCATGGGGCACAACCAGGGCAACGATTGCGCCGGACGGGATCTTGGGGCGGGCGCGTTCGAGCTGAGCGTCGACCGAGCGCGAGAGTGCCTGGGACGTTCCGGGGTACCAGGTCCCTGCGATTGGAGAAGGGCGGGGTTGGATCATGCCGGTGTCAGGCATCGGCGAGGTTATTGTAGCACAGCGGACCATGAGGGCTCTTGAGGTGGACCTGGCCACACGCGGGGGCACAGAGGGATTGCGTGCTGCCCAGGCCTCCTGCCCCGTCCGCTGGAACTCTCGGGCAACACTCCTCGCACTTGACTGGCGCTTCTGCCATATGTACAATAATAGAACAGACGTTCTTGATGCACAACCGGGCTTGGCGGTCAGGGCTAGCGACACCATGCTGGGCTGGGCGCCGAGGTCGGATCACGCTCGGCAGGAGGGCAGAGGTGAAGATCGGCATGTTGTGGTTCGATGGCGAAGACCATAAGGAGATGCCAGTGCGCGTCCAGGCGGCGGCCAGCTACTATCGGAGCAAGTATGGCCGCGTGCCGAATGTCTGCTTCGTCCACCCTTCTATGCTGACCGAGCGGAGTGCGGCCAGCGTGGATGGTGTCGACATTCGCCCAAGCCCGGCCGTGCTGCGCGGGCACATCTGGATGGGTATCGACGATCGCGAGGCGTGACGATCGGGGAGACTAGCCGGCGACCGCCGCAACGAGGGCGACCAGGGCGGTGTCGAGCTGGGTCTGGCTCGACTTGTCCGCCAGATCGATCTCCATCAAGCGGTGATAGATCTTCTCCAGGTCATCCAGGCTGAAGTTGCGGGCCTGCTCGGTCACCTTGCGTATTACGACGGGATGCACGCTGAGTGTCTGAGCGGGGGCCAACCCGGCGTCCAAGGCCTCGCGCGCGCGAAGCAGTAGACGAAACTGCCGGATGATCATGGCGAAGACGTAGTGAGCGTCCTCGTCCTCCAGCAGCCTCTGGAGACGGGCAAGCGCGGTGCGGGCGTCGCGCTTGCCCAGGGCATCCACGACTTCAAACACGTCAGCCTGGCCGTGGAACGCTGTCAGCCTCTCGATGTCTTCGGCGCGAATCGGCCGTGCGTAGTCGACGTAGTCGAGCACTTTTGCCAGCTCCTGATCCGCGCGCTCTGCATCATCGGCGACCAGTTCGGCAAGCAGCTGCGCTGCAGCCGGCTCGATGGAACCACCCTTGGCCTCACAGCGCTGGATCAGCCAGCGATCGAAGTCCCCGCCTTGCGGCGTGGCGTAACTGCGCACGAGCGAAGCCTGCGGGTGGGCCTGCGCCCACTTCAGCAGAGCGGACTTTTCACTGAGCAGCGTCGGCTCAATCAGGACGAGGGCCGTGGAGGCGGGCAGAGTCTCGAGCAGTGACTGGAAGCGCGACCAGCGGTCGGAATCACCTGCCCAGCGGCCGGCCTTCTTCAGAATCACGATCCGGCGGTCCGCCAGGAAGGGCAATGCGGCGCACGCCTGGGCGACGTCGGGCAAGTCGGCGCTGTCGGTCGAGAAGCGTTGCGTGTTCATAGCGGCGTTGGCCGGGTCGCCCTGCCTCTTGATCAGGCCGTCGACGGCTTCCTCCAACGACAGGGCATCGTCTCCGTGGAACAGGTAGATAGTGGGTTTGGGCGCCATTCAGCTCACCGTGAGGATGCGGTGCAACGTGGGGCCCCGCCATCGGATCCGGCGCACTGACGTCACCTGCAGATCGCCAAGGTGAGCCTCAGTCGTGATTCGCTGCTGCAACAATGTGCCCAGGGGCTGCGCCAGCATCAATCCCGCCCAGGCGGCGAGAAGCGCCAGCGGCAGCTGATCGAGCCAATCAGTCCATCGACGGCGGCGCGTCATGCCAGTGACGAGAAAAGACGCCGTGCCGGCCAGCGCGGCGCCCGTGATCAGGTTGGTGCCGCAATTGGGATGGACGGCCAGCCGCCCCTCGCCTGCCTGCAGGCGGCTCAACGCCCGGCGCACGGCCGACTCAACCTCTTCGGTGGGCACCTCGCCCAGCAGATGGAAGCCACGCGAGTCTGAGTGGCCCGCCAGCATGGTGCGCCCTGGGCGGGCGCTCAGCAGGTGGATCGTGGCGTGCTCGAGCGCGTGATTGCGCCGAGTGCGCAGGAGGGTCGGTTGGTCCTGCATGCCTGGCATGAACTCTCCGTTCCATCAAGGATGGAGAACTAGTCCCCTACTCTAGCGCGGCGGGCGGCCGCGCGTCAAACGGCTAGGGGAACCCTGCAGCCTCTCCTGCCGGGACAGATGCTCTTCAAAGGCCGCGAGCGAGGTAGTGCTGAGCATTGCGGCCCGCGTCTCCTCGGCGACCGTCAGCGACTGCAGATAGCGCACCAGGTGCTTGCGGAAGAGCACGAGGCCATCGCGTTCCCCGTAGTAGCTGACCATTGCCTGCGCGTGCCGACGGATGGTTGCCACAATCTCGGCTGAAGGGACCTGGTGCCGTTCGCGCTGCTGGAAGATCCATGGATTTCCGATCGCGCCGCGGCCGATCATCACGCCATCGCAGCTGGTATGCTGGCGCATCCGCTGGATGTCCTCCGCGCGCTGGACATCCCCGTTGCCAATGACCGGGATCGACACTGCGGCCTTGACGGCCGCGATGGCATCCCAGTCGGCGCGGCCGGAGTAGCGCTGCTGGCGAGTGCGGGCATGGACGGCGATAAGCGAACCGCCGTGATCCGCTACGGCGCGTGCCACCTCGAGGTAGTTGTGCGAGCGGTCATCCCACCCGAGGCGAATCTTGGCCGTGACCGGGACAGGCAGTGCGCGGCTCAAGCTTGAGATGATCCGGGCAACCTTGCGCGGGTCCCGCAACAATCCGGCACCGGCGCCGCGCCCGGCCACGGACCGCACCGAGCAGCCCATGTTGATGTCCAGGATGTCCGGCTGGAGATCGAGCACCGACTGCGCGGCCTTGAGCAGCCGCTCTTCGTCACTGTCGAACAACTGGAAGACGACCGGCCGCTCGGCCGGGAGGAAGTCCAGCAGCCGAAGAGCGCGCGGCTGGCGCGCCAGGATCTCCATGGCATTGACGAACGGCGTGTAGCTGAGGGAAGAGCCGAACTCACGGCACAGGGAACGGTAGGGCAGGTCCGAGAAGCCGTCCATCGGGGCTAGGATCGCGTCTCCATAGACCGGGACAGTCCCGATGAGGAAGGAAGCGATGGGGTCGACGGCGGGAGACATGGTGCGTGCCCTGGGAAGGACGGGCCTCAAGAATACCACGCAGCCCGACGGGGTTGGGCCGATGGGCTACAATCCCTGCATGGCCTGGTCGGTTCTGGGACACGAATGGGCGATCGAGCTGTTGAAGCAGCACATACGGGCTGGCGGTGTCCGGCACGCCTACCTCTTCACCGGGCCGGACCAGGTCGGGAAAAGGACGCTGGCTCTCGCGTTTGCGATGGCGCTGACATGCGCAAAGCCGCCATCTCCGGGCGAGGCATGCGGCGAGTGCCAAACGTGCGCGTCCATGAGGTTGGGAACGCATCCCGACCTGAGCGTGATTCGGCTCATGGAAGGGGAAAGCGAAGTCAAGATCGACCAGGTGCGTGAATTGCAGCACCAGCTTGCGCTGACGCCGCGTCAGGCGGGGCGGCGGATTGCCCTGCTCATTGACTTCGACCTGGCAAGCGATGAGGCACAGAACGCCCTGCTGAAGACGCTGGAGGAGCCCGCTGACCGAGTGGTGCTTCTCCTTACGGCCGCATCGACCTCCAGGCTGTTTCCTACGCTTATCTCGCGATGCGAAGTGCTGAATCTGCGCCCGGTTCATCCGGAGGTGATTGAGCAAGCACTGGTGGCGGATGGTGAGCCCACCGAGAGCGCGCGCGTGCTGGCGGCGATCTCAGGCGGCAGGCCGGGCGCGGCGCGGGGGTTGAGGTCGGATCCAGAACAGCTTGCCCAGCGCGGCGCGGCGCTCGACGATCTGGCCAGGCTGCTCAGCGCCAATCGGAATGAACGCTTCGCGGCCGCGGAAACCTGGGCCCGCAAGCGGACGCGGGCGGAGGAACTGGAGGCAGTGCGACGCAGGGTGCGCCCGCGGCTCATCACGTGGTTGACGCTGTGGCGCGACGCCTTGCTTGTGTCGCACGACGTGAAGACGCATCTGGCCAATCCCGACCGGACGGCTGATTTGGAGCGCCTTGCAGGCTCGCTCAGCCGAGAGGCGCTGGCTGCCGGCGTGACCGCCATCCAGACGGCGCTCGACCGACTGGATCGGTATGCCAACATACAGTTGACGCTGGAGACGCTGATGATTGATCTGCCGAGGCTGCCAGCGCGTTGAGGCGGAAGCCGTTGCAGGACGGCGCGACATGCCACGAGCCCTGTATGTGCAGGGCTCGTTCCATTTGCGGTCTGCCGAAAACCCGGGGAACTATCGGGGTTCGACCACCAGTCGGATGGCGGTCCGCTCTTTGCCGTCAATCTCAACCGATGTGAACTCGGGGATGCAGATGACGTCGAGTCCGTCTTCGTGCAGGTAGCCCCGGGCGATAGCCGTGGCTTTAATGGCCTGGTTGACCGCCCCCGCACCGATGGCTTGGACCTCGGCTCGCTTATGTTCCCGAACCATTCCGGCAATGGCACCGGCCACAGCGGAGGTACGGGACTGGGCGGCGACCTTGATGACGTCCATCGGGCATGCTCCCCTACGCAAAGCATCGATCGCCCGAGTGGCTCGATTATTAAGATACTACAGGATTCGGGACTCCGAATCAAGCACAAGCGGATGCCGGAGCCTGTCCGGTGCCACCGCTCAAGTCCGGGGGTCCGCCTGAAGCCCAGCGACGGAGGGTTCCGTCGGCGTCAGCCTGAACCAGGGTCGCGGCCATTGACCCGTGCCACCTCCTCTGGATCGAAGACGACTTCCTCCTTCCCCTCCAGTTTCTCGCGCATCTTGGTGACGATCAGGTCAAGATGGCTGGTGTGGGCAACGTAGTCGAGGTCGTCGGAGGGCACGGTGAGGACCGGGCAGAGGGTGAAGTTGTCAATCCACGCCTGGTAGAGGGAGTTAAGCTGCTCGAGGTACTCGGTCTGGATCTGCTGCTCATAGCCGCGGCCGCGGAGCTCGATGCGATGCCGCAGCGTATCCGTTGTGGCTCGCAGATAGATCACGAGGTCTGGAGGCGGGAGGAACTCGGTCAGCACCTGATACAGTTCCCAGTAGCACTGGTAGTCCCGATCGGCCATCTGACCCTGCAGGAACAGGTTACGGGCGAAGATCTCGGCATCTTCGTAGACACTACGATCTTGGATGGCCGAGGTCGGGTGGTCGATGAGCTGACGGTGGGCGCGCAGGCGGCGGGTGAGGAAGAAGACCTGCGAATGGAAGGACCAGGCCCGCATGTCGGTGTAGAAATCGGCTAGGTAGGGGTTCTCGCCCACCGGTTCGTAGAACGGCTCCCAGGCAAGGCGGCTGCACAGGAGCTGGACCAGCGTAGACTTGCCTACCCCGATATTGCCGGCCACAGCGACGAACGTCTTCATCAGTCCTCCCCTGCCATCGTTCAGGCCCCGTTGCGGACAGCCCAGGCGTCGATCAAGGTTTCCATGGCGTCCAGGTAGCTCTCCAGTTCCAGGGCGCGAGGCTTGAGGGCCTCGCCGCGGGTCGGTGGTGAGAGGCGAAGCCGCATCGAAGGCGCGGGCCCAGGCGCCGAGCCACGATGGCACTTCCCGTCCGTCGCAGCGATCGATCCCGAGCAGCCGGACCAGGCCGTCGCTCACTTCGGGGCGGCCGAGGGTCTGGGCTCGGCGCTCAAGGTCCAGCAGCAGTCGCCTCCCCGCGGCAGGGGCGCCGGCCAGAGACGCGGCGGCATTCGCCCCATCGAGGGTGGTCTCAAGCAGCGTATCCGCCTCGAGCTGAGGCGGGAGCGGGTGAGGCAGGTGTGTTCGGGCTGATTGGAGCATTGAGCGGGCGCGGGCCACCGCATGATCGGCGCGGAAGAACTGACCTCGGGCTCCAGCCTGCGCCCACTCGAAGAAGTGCTGAGGGTCATAGAGGAACACTGGCCCGCTGATGGCCGGCCCGATCCAAGGATCGACCCGCAAACCGCGAGGCTGTGCGTAGCGCTCGCGGGCGTGGTGGACGATGTCCAGATGAATATCGGCCGAGAGCGGGACCATCTCGCGGTCAACGTCCGGGGCCTTGGCATGGATCAGCACCAGGTCGACATCGGCTGTGCCGCCGAGCAAGGGTTCGCCGTAGGCGACACTGCCGACCAGGTAGGCCGATACCACATCCCCCGAGGCTGCGCGTGTTTCCGCCTCGCGGCGTGCCAGGTCGATCAGCTTCGCGCGCGTTACGATCACGCGAGCCTGCCTCCCTTGAAAGGCAGCTCGGGCTGATAGGGGGCGATGCCGAGAGCCATCCGGATGCGGTTGGCGATGTCGCGCAGATGCTCTGGACGGTGGACGATATCGATCGAGTTGGTGTCGATGGACAGCACGGGGGACGAGCGCAGCTGGGCGAAGAAGACATCGTAAGCCTGGTTGAGTGAGTCGATGTAGTTGCGATCCATGCTGCGTTCGTAGGCGCGGTCGCGCATGGCAATGCGACCCATGGCAACGTCGGTCTCGACGCGCAGGTAGACGATCAGGTCCGGCCGGACGACGCGTTCTGCCAGCGCCTCATGCAGCCGGTAGTATGTGGCCAGCTCGTCCCCGCGCAGGTTGAGCTGGGCGAACAGGGCATCCTTCTCGAACGTGTAGTCGGCAATCAGGTTGCCACGAGCCAGGACCTCCGGGACAACCTCGCGCTGCTGGTGGTAGCGGCTGAGAAGGAAGAAGATCTGCGTCTGGAAGGCGTAGCGCTCGCGGTCGCCGTAGAAGTCCGAGAGGAAGGGATTCTCCTCGAATGCCTCCAGGAGCAGCTCGGCAGAAAAGACCGGCTGGAGGAGCCGGGCGAGGGTGGTCTTGCCGACGCCGATCACGCCTTCAATCGCCAGGTACATTTCGCTTCCCGCGTCCTTGCACGCCGGCACACCGCCTGCCGAGAGATCGGCTGTGGTGACAGGCGAAGGACCTTGGGCGGTGTGGGGATTGGCCGATAGGATAGCCGGGATGAGTCGAGCGCGCAACCCGGCCATCCCGGAACCGCGCCGTCAAGGCTCGTTCCGGAACTGCAGACAGTAGTGGTGGTGGGTGTTGCTTACCCAGGCGTTGCCAAGGCCGTACGGGGCCAGGCGAATGTTGTCCTGGCACCAAATGCGCTCGTCCTTCAGCGTGAAGAACTGCCCGACCGCGTGCCCAAGGTCCCAGGCCAGGGGATAGATGCGCCCGCCCTTCTTGATGTTCTTGACGATGATCGTCAGGTAGGCGCCTGGCCGCAGATAGGGTTGCAGTGCAGCGTAGATGTTGACCAGCCGGTGCAGGAACTCCTCGTAGTCGGCCACGTTGCCAAGATCGGCCGGATCTTCGGAGTAGGTCACATCGAGGTGGGGGGTTGAACGGCGTAGGCGTTGGGATTCTGCGCCGCGCGCGTGGAGCATGTCCCAGTAGGGCGGAGAGGTCAGCACGTAGTCGAACATCGGCAGGCCGAACGAAGCCAGGTGCGCTGCATCACCGGTCAGGATCTCCGCCGCCAGCGTGTCCGCTTCCCGATCGATGGCTTGCCGCTCCTGTGCCACCAATGAGCGGGCCAGA
>JAPLGR010000203.1 GCA_026390045.1 Chloroflexota bacterium
TGCTGATTGACGGTAGCTGGGGGCGCGCTGGGGTGCCGTCCGGTGCGTCGACCGGCGTGTATGAGGCGCTTGAGCTGCGCGACGGTGACAAGAACCGCTACCGCGGCAAGGGTGTCACGCGCGCGGTGGAGAACGTCAACACGCTGATCGCCGAGCGGCTGGTCGGGTGGGATGCGACCGATCAGCGCGGCGCCGACCTCGCCCTGATCGAGATGGATGGCACGCCCAACAAGTCACGCCTCGGCGCGAACGCCATGCTCGGGACCAGCCTGGCAGTGGCCAAGGCCGCTGCGGGTTCGCTGGGCCTGCCGCTCTACCGCTACATTGGCGGAGTGCACGCTCACATCCTGCCGGTGCCGATGATGAACATCCTCAACGGCGGTGCGCATACCGGGTGGCAGTCGACCGACGCGCAGGAGTTCATGGTCATGCCGCTGGGTGCGCCGTCGTTCGCCGAGGGGCTGCGCTGGGGGGTGGAGATCTACCACGCCCTGAAGGACGTGCTCAAGGCCCGCGGATACACCGCGCTGGTGGGCGACGAAGGCGGCTACGCGCCGGCGCTCAAGGCCAATTCGGAGGCCGTCGAGGTGATCCTCGAGGCCATCGCCAAGGCAGGCTACAAGCCCGGCGAGCAGATCGGCATCGCGCTGGATCCGGCTGCATCCGAGCTGTTTGACGAGAAGACCGGCAAGTACAACCTGCGCCGCGAGGGAAAGATGCTGAGCGGCGACGAGATGGTGGCGTTCTGGAAGTCGTGGGTCGACCAGTACCCGATCGTATCGATCGAGGACGGGCTGGCACAGGACGACTGGGCGAGCTGGAAGAAGCTGACGAAGGAGATCGGCGACCGGGTCCAGATCGTCGGGGATGATCTCCTGGTCACCAATCCCGAGCGAGTGCGCCGTGGGATCAAGGAGAAGGCCGCCAACGCGCTGCTGGTCAAGCTCAATCAGATTGGGACGCTGACCGAGACGCTTGAGGCGGTGGAGCTCTGCCACCGCGCAGGCTGGCGTGCGGTCACCTCCCATCGCTCCGGCGAAACCGAGGACTCCACCATCGCCGACCTCGCCGTGGCGCTGAACATGGGGCAGATTAAGACCGGCGCGCCGGCGCGCTCGGATCGCGTGGCCAAGTTCAATCAGCTGCTGCGCATTGAGGACGAGCTGGCCGATAATGGCGCCTATGCCGGGTGGTCCGCTCTGCGTCGCGGCTAGGCGGGCCTGCACGCGTCGCGTGCTTGTCTGAAACACGGTGGGGCGCCCGAAGGGCGCCCCACTTGCATGTCCACAAGACAGGAGTCAGTCTGTTGGCTTGGCGTTTTCTGGAGCGGCCTCGGCGCGCGTTCCGGGCGCCGGCGTGGCACAGTAGGGGCACAACTTCCAGGGAAGCTCCATCAGCTTCCCGCAGCGGCTGCACGGCCGGCGCAGCCGCGTGTTGCATGAAGGGCACAACTGCCAGTCTGGCGCCGTCCGGTTCCCACATCCTGGACAGGCTGTGCGGGCTTCGATCTCGGAGAGCAGTGCCTCCTCCTCAAGCGTCGTCTGGTAGGCCTGGTCGAGGGTCCGCTGTGGACGTAGGACCAGGTAAACCAGGACGCCCAGCGGACCGAGGAGCAATGGCAAGAGGGCGGCCAGAATCCGCAGCACGCGGTCTTGCGTGCGCGTGCGGCAATCCCGGTAGGTCCAGAAGACCAGGCTGATCCACAGAGCGATGAGGAAAGCACTGAAGAGCGCCGTGCCGAAGAGGAATGCATTGCCAAGCGAGCTCAGGTCAATCGGGAATCTCATGGCTGTCTCCGGGGCGGCATTATAGCATCCGATGATGCAACGTGCGCGCCGCGTTGGCTCTCCTGCGACCCGGAAGTAGAGTCGTGCCGGCTGGAACGCGCGTATGCCGGAGGGGAAGATGGACGGGCGGCTTCCGCGCTATCGCATCACGGACTTGGCCATCGAGCAGCGGCCTCGCGAGCGGCTTGCG
Source organism: Chloroflexota bacterium (assembly GCA_026390045.1). Taxonomy (GTDB): domain Bacteria; phylum Chloroflexota; class Anaerolineae; order Anaerolineales; family E44-bin32; genus DYJB01. The sequence continues at coordinate 1,978 of JAPLGR010000203.1, forward strand.
GCCTGGGGGGCGGAGCAGCTCAGCGATACCGAACTGGTGGCCATTCTTCTCGGCTCGGGCATACGAGGGTCAAGCGCACTGCGCCTGGCGGAGGCAGTGCTGGCTTCCGTGAACGGGCTGGCTGGGCTGCGCCGGATCCCGTTTGATGAACTGCGGCGGGTGCAGGGGATCGGGCCCGCACGCGCGGCGGCCTTGAAGGCCGCGGCTGCCCTGGCCGATCGAATGGCTCACAACGCTGAGGCGCGGCCTGTGCTGGGCAGTCCGCAGGACGTGGCCGACTACCTGCATGACCTGGCAAATGCCGAAAGCGAACACCTGCGTGTCGTCCTTCTTGATACCCGGAACAGGCCGATCTGCAAGCTCGACGTCTATCAAGGCTCGGTCAACACCTC
>JAPLGR010000481.1 GCA_026390045.1 Chloroflexota bacterium
ACGCGTGATCGAGAACACGAACAGCTGGGCGGGGATGACGCACACCATCGGGCTGATCCATTCAGGGATGTCTGGTGGAACCGAGATGGGTCCCTTCGCGAGCTCGAGGGCCCCTTGCAGATCTGAGATCACCACCAGCTCCGCTTGCCGTTCTTCGACCAGGCGGCGAAGCAGCGCGATCATCTCTCCGCTAACCTCACCGCTTGGCGCGACGGCCATGATAGGGAATCCGTTCTCAACCAGCGCGATCGGCCCATGCCTGAAATCCACCGAGGAGTACGGCTCTGCGCCAATGGAAGCCAGCTCCTTGAGCTTCAGCGCCCACTCGTTGGCCGTGGCGTAGTTGTACCCGCGGCCGAGGACAACACACTGGGTGATGTAGCGGTAGCGCTCGACCATCCGCTGGATGCGCAGGTCCTCCTCAAGTACGCGCGCCACAAGCTCCGGCACCCTCTCCAGGGCTGCAAAGCGTTCGTGGTCCTTCGCCAGGCCGGCGGAGAGCATCGCCACCGCCAGAAGAGTGGCGGTGTACGTCTTGCTCGCCGCGACGGCATTCTCCTCTCCGGCCTGGATGTCGATTACGTATTCTGCGGCTTCCCCCAGGTCGGACTTCGGATGGTTGGTGATCGCCAGCGTCGCCGCCCCTTGCTCGCGCGCTGCATGCACAACAGAAACAACATCCTCCGTCGCCCCGGACTGGGAGATGCCAATGACCAGCGCCTGATCGACCGCAGGTGGCGTCTTGTACTGCGTGAACAACGACGGCGCAGCCAGCGCGACTGGCAGACGGTTGGCAATCCCCAGCAGGTACTTCGCGTACAGGGCGGCGTGATCGGAACTCCCCCGAGCCGTCACCATGACATAGGGGTAGGTGCGGTGGGAGAGTGCAGCGCAGACCTGCTCCACAGCCGGGCGGCTCTTGAGCAAGCCGCTCAGGACGTGGGGCTGCTCGAGGATCTCATGGTATAGGCCCATCTGGTTTCTCCCCTGCGGAAATCGCCCAGCCCGGGCGCCCATTTCAGGCGTTCGGGCTGCGGCCCGGTTGTACTGCCTGCCGCTCCCGCTTGTCTGCTCTACGCCTCAATCCTATTCTCGCGCCGGTCGCGCTACGCCGCCTCGAATTCCTTCTCAGCGTACGGATGCCCGCCGCGAAGCGATGCTGGCCGCCCTCGCATCGCCTAACCCACAGGCAGGCTCCTTGCTTCCGGCCTTGGTGGGGGATGTGCTCCAGTCCCACACGAGCTCCACCCGCCGGCGGCCGGCAGCCCGGGGGGGCTACCAGCACGGCACTCCAGACCGGCCGCAACCGGCGGGCGAGGGCTTGAGCGATTTCCCATGCAGACCACTCCCTGCGCATCCCCGGGCCGTGATCCAAACTGGCCCGGCGTTCGCATACCCCCTGGCAAGTGCGGCCTCGGCGCGGGGTGTTATACTGCGTGCGAAAGGACTCACCTCCATGGACGGTTGGTCGATCCTCGCCTACGGCTTCACTGCCGTGTTGATCGCCTTCACGATCAGCTACACCTTCTTCGATCTCCCAGGGCGCCTGTCTGCAAAGCACAAGCGACCGTCGGACGATCACAAGGACTAGCACCCCTCCAGTTGGCCGCCGATCCCCAGCCGGCGAAGGATGGCGCCCCACGTCTAGAGAGGAGGATGCCCCAGCATCGCTCCAAGCGCGGCCACGGCCGAGGAGTGCGCCACGGCGATGACCTCGTCGGACTCCTCGATCACGGTGTTGCCGCGCGGCAGGATGAGCTTGCCCCGGCGCAGGATGGCGGTCAGGATGCACTGCTCCGGCAGGTCTAGCTCCCGGACCTGCTTGCCGATAGCCGGAGAGTCGGGGTGCGCCTTCTCCTCGACGATCGAGTACTCGCCTCGCCGCAGCTTCAGCAGCGTCATCATGTCGCCAAGCGACATCTCCTCGGCAATCAGCTTTGCCATCAGGTCAGCCTGGTTCAGCGCAACGTCCACTCCCATGTCGGGGGTGAACAGCCAGGCGTTCTTGGGGTTGTTCACCCGGGCAATGATGCGCGGGACGTTGTACTCGAAGCGCGCCAGCGTGGCGATCACCAGATTCTCATCATCATCCCCCGTCACCGCCGCCACAACATGTGCCTTGCGGACGCCTGCCCGCTCGAGGCAGAAGGGCGAGGTGCCATCCCCTGCGACAACTGAGCCGGCCGGCAGCTCATGCTTCAGCCGCTCGACCACCGCCGCCCGGTCATCGACCACGGTCACCTCATAGCCCTGTTCCATCAACTGGGACGCCAGGTGCGAACCCGTCTTGCCTCCTCCAATCACCAGGACGAACATGGCTAGCCTCCCTTCAGGCCGAGGAGCATTTCCAGACGCTCCATCGCAGAGGCGTGGACAGCGAACTGAACCACATCGCCTCGCCGGAACTCAGTCCCCAGGATCGGCAGGAACGCCTCGCCCTGCCGCGTGATGGCCACCACGATGATCTCGCCGGGCACGCTGACGTGCGACACTGACCGTCCCTCCAGCTGCGGGGACACCTCAGCTTCCACAAGCGCCACCTGGCCCTGGCCAAAGGACAGCAGCGTGTCCAGCTCGGCATGCGACAGCAGCTCGTAGATGCGGTGGGCACCCCACGTCGTCACCGAGATGGTGACCAGGCCAAGCCGCTTGTAGATCTCGGCGCGGCGCGGGTCATACAGCCGGCAGACCACCCGCGGCACGCGGTAGATCGTGCGGGCGATGCGCGCCGCCACGATGTTGGCAGTGTCCGAGATGCTGGTGGCAGCAAACGCCTCGACATGCTCAATGCCCGCATCGAGCAGGACCTTCTGGTCAAAGCCGACTCCGGTCAGCTGCCGCCCCTTGAAACCCGGTCCGAGCAGGGCGAACGAGGCCGGTTCCGGATCGATCACCGTCACCTCGTGCCCCTCGGCCTCCAGGCGCAGAGCCACCTGCGCGCCGATCTTCCCACATCCCATGATGATCGCCTTCATCGAGGTCTCTCTCCTTCCTCCGTGCGCAGCCTGTCCACAAGCCGCACGACGGACTTGCGAATCCAGTCTAGGGCATATACAGCAGGTGCAAAGAGAATGAGGCCCAGCCAGGCCGCCGGCGGAAGCGGAACCAGCCGGAACGCCGATTGCAGGCCGGGCACGTAGATCAGGCTCAGGGCAATCACGATCTCCACCGCAACGCCGAATACAAGCGAGCGGTTGCCCAGCCATGCCAGCCTGCCGCCCCGCGCGCGCTCGGTGCGGCAGGCAAAGGCGTTCCCCAGCTGAGCCATCACGACGCCGGCAAAGAACACCGTCGAAGCCATCAGGTGGACCTGCCCCGCAGGCAGCCAGAGCTGGTTGAGGCGCTCCAGCCATGCCCAGGATGGCAGGCCAAGAACGTTGCCATAGCCAAAGGCAGTGTAGACCAGGGCGAAGGCTGCGCAGCACAACGCCGCCTCGATCATGCCCAGCCACAGGAAGGCACGGATGTATAGGCGGGAGTCAAGCAGGCGCGCATTCCGCCGCCGCGGCGGCCGTCGCATGACGTCCGTCTCGGGAGGCTCGGCCCCCAAGGCCAATGCAGGGAAGATGTCCGTCCCCAGGTCGATGGCCAGGATCTGCGCCACGGTCAGCGCAAGAGGGAAGCCGAATTGCGCCGTCAGGATGAACGGGATGACCTCGGGGACATTGCTGGCAAAGACGTAGGTGCTGGACTTGCGCAGGTTGTCGTAGACCGCGCGCCCTTCCTCCATCGCCAGGGAGATTCCGGAGAAATCATCGTTGGTCAGGACCAGGTCGGCCGCTTCCTTGGCCACGTCGGTGCCGATGCGGCCCATGGCGATCCCGATGTCCGCTTTGCGCAGGGCCGGCGCGTCGTTGACGCCATCGCCGATCACAGCCACCACCTCGCCCAGATCCTGGAAGCATGCCACCAGGCGCAGTTTATGCTCGGGCGCCATCCGGGCAAACACGATCTCTTCCTTGCGGATCAGATCGCGGAGTTCGACATCCTCCATGCCCTCCAGCTCGGCGCCGGTGAGGATGCGCGGCTGCGCCGACGACAGCATCCCGATACGGCGCGCCACCGATTCGTCCGTCAGCCCATAGTCCCCGGTGATCATCACCATCCGGATGCCGCCTTCTC
>JAPLGR010000236.1 GCA_026390045.1 Chloroflexota bacterium
TCCGCAGGCAAGCGGGGTCCTGGTACGCCTCCTTCAATTGCGACGCCAAGCCGGAGTTCCTGCCTTCAACCGGAGCCGAGGTCGGGATCGACGTAGGTATCGCCAGCCTGCTCACCATGAGCGACGGCGAGCGTATCGAAAACCCCAAGTGGTATCGGTCAGAGCAAGCCCGTCTGCGCATCTTGCAGCGTCGGGTTACACGTCGTAAGTTGGGAGGGGCCAATCGGCGCAAGGCTGTCCAAGCTGTTGTCCGGCAGCTCGCGCATGTGGCAAACCGCCGAACGGACTTCTTGAAGAAGTTGGTCTATAGCCTTGTTTCGCGGTACGACCGGATTGCAGTCGAGGACCTGCAAATCCCGAACATGGCACGGAACCCACACTTGGCCAAGAGCATCCTGGATGCTGGCTGGGGAACCTTCCGCATGCACCTATCTTTCAAGGCAGCATGGGCCGGGAAGACAGTTGTGGCGGTCGCTCCAGCCTACACCTCCAGGACTTGCTCGGGCTGCGGGGCAGTCTTTGAAACCCTAACGTTGGCAGACCGTTGGGTGCGTTGCGATTGTGGCCTTTCAATGGACCGCGATGAAAACGCAGCCAGGAATCTGCTCGCACTCGGACGGAGCGCGTGGGGCGTAACGTGGCCGGTTACGGTGAGCGTGCCCCAAGAAGCCGCTGGGCTTTAGCCCATGCGGAGCGTCACCACACTCTACGCCTGGCTGTTCGACGCCTACCCGTCCGATGCCGGAATTACCACCTGGTGGATCGACGCGGACGGCCGGCCCCACGCGCTGTGTGACGACCTGACATCGGCCTTCTACGTCCAGGGCCCGCGTTCCGACCTGCACGACCTGTGCCTGTGGCTGCGCGCCCAGACATTCTCCCCGGTCGACCTGAGCCGCACCGAACGCACCGATCTATTCCTTGATCGCGCGATTGAAGTGCTCGAGGTCGGCGTCCACCGGCCGACCGCCTTCCCGCACCTGTTCCGCCAGACGGCCAATGCATTCCCGCACCTGACCTATTACGACGCTGACATCCCGCTGCCGCAGCGCTACGTGCTGCGGCGCGGCATCTTCCCATTGGCCTACTGCGCTGTCGACTATCAGGACGGCCGGATCGTCAACCTGCAGTCGCTCGATTCCCCGTGGGAGCCCGAGTACCGGCTGCCGCCGCTCCGGGTCATGGCACTGCGCATGGCCGGCGAGCTGCGCGATCCATCACGCGGCCACCGTGGCGACCTGCTGGTCGAGATCGACGGCCGCCAGCATGCGTTCCCTCGCCGCCAGGGCCGCCAACTCGTCCTCGGCATGCGCCACCTCCTTGAGCAGCATGACCCCGATCTGCTCATTACTGCCTACGGCGATTCCTATCTGCTGCCACGCCTGCTCGAACTGTCACGGCACTACGGCGTTCCGCTTCCACTCAATCGCGATCCACGCCAAGCCGTGGCCCACAAGGCGGCGCACTCGTACTTCTCCTACGGCCGGATTGTCTATCGATCGTCAGAACGCCTTCCTGGCTGACGATTACGGCCTGGAGGGCTCGCTCGAGATCGCCCGCCTGACCGGCCTACCGGTGCAGACCGTGGCCCGCGTCTCCACCGGCACCGGCATCAGCGCCATGCAGGTCAACACCGCCTGGCGCCGCGGTGTCCTCGTCCCGTGGCAGAAACGTCAGCCCGAGTCGCTCAAGACCGCCAACGACCTGCTGCTGGCCGACAAGGGCGGGCTGGTCTACAACCCGATCGTCGGGCTGCACGAGCACGTGGCCGAGCTCGATTTCTCAGCCATGTACCCGAGTATCATGGTTCGTTTCAACCTGTCGCCCGAGACGGTCGGCGCAACGTGCTGCGAGGGCACGCCGGTGCCCGAGATCGGCACGCTGGTCTGTTCTCATCGTCAGGGGCTGGTGCCGGAGACCCTCGCCCCGCTCCTGGAGAAGCGCTTCCACTACAAGGCGCTCATCCGCCAGCTGCCCGAGGATGACCCGCGCAAGGAGATCTACCGCCGGCGCTACTCAGCCCACAAGTGGCTGCTGGTGACCTGCTTTGGCTACCTGGGCTACAAGAACGCCCGCTTCGGACGGATCGAAGCGCATGAGGCGGTGACGGCCTACGGGCGCGAGGTGCTGCTGCGCGCCAAGGAACTGGTGGAGGAGCGCGGCTTCCGCGTCCTGCACCTGTATGTCGATGGACTGTGGATCGAGAAGCCCGGGGCGCACCTGCGGCCGGACTACGACGCACTGCTGGAGGACATCCACCAGCGCACCGGGCTGCACATCGGCCTGGAGGGCGTCTACCGCTGGGTGGCCTTCCTGCCGTCGCGGGTCGAGCCGCGCATCTCGGTTGCCAATCGCTACTTCGGCGCCTTTGAGGATGGATCGATTAAAGTACGCGGCATCGAGGCTCGCCGGCACGACACGCCGCACTTCATCCGCGAGACGCAGCTCGGCATGCTCGACATCCTGGCCGAGGGCCGCGACGTCGCCGGGTTCCGCGAGGCGGTGCCCGACGCCATCCGTTATGTGCGCCACCGATTGGGCTCGCTACGCGCCGGCCAAGTGGCGCTCAAGGACCTGGTCGTCACGCACCGGCTGGCGCGTGAGCCGGGTGAGTTTGTCGTGCGCACCGCCGCGGCGCGCGTCGCACAGCAGCTCACGCAGACCGGCGTCCAGCTCAGCCCCGGTGAGAGCCTGCGCTTCGTGTACGTCCCGGGACCGGAGAAAGCCCGCGCCTGGGAGCTGGTCGAGGGCGATCCGCCCTACGACCCGCAGGTCTATACCGAG
>JAPLGR010000734.1 GCA_026390045.1 Chloroflexota bacterium
TGCGGTCACCAGGAACCTGCACCTCGCGACGGGGCCGGCCAGCACCTCCGCCAGCCACGCGGCGCCACCTCCACGCCTCGACTGGCTACGTCAACCGCTCGTTTGGGAAAGACAGTTCTACGGGAAGGAGCTCAGCCCCAACACCCTACCGCGCAGCGGTTTAGTTCAACGCTTGTTATGCCGCACGCGCCGCTAGGGCAGGCGGACCTCGAAGGGGCCAGACTCCACCCGCGGCCCAGCTTGGTAGCAGCGCGGCGTCTCATCGGCGCACTTGCGCGTGACGTACCGCAGACGGAAGCTGCCAATGAGGACGCCAAGAGGTTCGTGTGTGATCCCGTCGTACGCGGTCGGCCCCTGGAAGAGCAGGCTGTCCGTTCTCACGGCGCCCGGCTGGAATTCCAGCACCGGCGCGTTCGGGCACCCCCACCCCACTCCCCAACCCGATTCACTGACCCCGTCGGCGGTCGGGATGTAGTAGACCGGCGACGACTCGGTCTCCCTGCAGCGCTCGAAGTAGATCGATGCGCCAGTCCGGTTCTGGTACCGGGCAATCAGGCGAAAGCCGTAGCGAACGCCGTAGGTAGCCGTTGTCTCTATCGGCGCGGCGACAGAGGTGTCGCGGTCGAGTTGCAGCGCGACAGCGATAGGCTCAGTCGGCGCTTCATGGCACGCGAAGAGTGTGGCGCCGACTGCGGCCGCGAGCAGGACTACCGGTCGAGTGTCCATCTGCACCGTCCGGCATAACGGACTGGAAATGAGCTGCGGGCCGCGGTGCCCGCAAGCAGACGGCACAGGGCCGACGCCAGATCGCCGCGGCCCGCCAGCTCCATTTCCGGGTTAGGTAGCGCCCGGCGGCAGTTGAACGCCCAGGTCTATTGCCCGCGCACTGAGCTCTGCGCGAAGCTGCGTCGAATGCGCGGTTTGTCCCATCATGCCGAGAAGCCGTGCCCAGCCATCCCAGACTGCATCAGCGAGGCCTCTCGCCTGCACTCCCAGGTCCTGTGGCTTGGTGACCCTCTCTCTGGAGAGGTGTGCCAGTTGTCGGTGTAGCGCCTTTCGCGCTGCTCGAACGACTGCGGGCGGTGCCCCGCACTTGTCTCGCCAAGCAGGCATGTAGTGCTCAGCTAGGACTGCACTGTCGGCGTATCTGCCGGTCGTTGGCCAGAAGAAGTCGGTCAGGAGACGCGCATGCAGTAACGCGTCTTCAAGTGCGATCCACACGCCGGTGTCAGTCCACAGTTGTGTGGCCTTCTCCATTGCGGCCATCTCGTGCGCGACGTGGGGGACCATTCGATCGAGCAGTTGACCGTCGGGGGGCGAGGCACGACGGGGCGGGCGCACTCTGTGGGCTACTGCAGCGATGGAATCAGCGAGGTACTCCCGGACGATGAAGAGCGTGGACATCGGCGTTCGGCACCTGCCAGCGAGGGAGCATCAGTTGCGGACCGCTGCGCTGGCCGCGGCGGTGCACTACCCAGTGAAGACTGCCCGCAGGGACAGAGCGAGCATGCCTCGGTCCTGGGGAGCCCGGCCCCTCTTGGGCCATGCGAACAGAACCGTCCTGACTGTTCCCGCCTTCCGAGTCCTAGGTCGCCTACGCCTACCGCTCGGGGGATTGAATCCGCGCGGCGACCTGGTGC
>JAPLGR010000116.1 GCA_026390045.1 Chloroflexota bacterium
CTGTTTGCGCCCGCCCCGGCAAGCCGCGGCTTGTGGGCAAGCAGCTGAAGTGAGCCTAGGTTCCATCTCGCGTGCCGGTTCGGGGCAGGGTAGTTGTTCTGAGCGCGCGAGCGGATGCGGGGTGACCGGCAACTTGGAACGATGACGGCATCAGCAGTAGGGAGGCAGCGATGACCGACATGCTGGGGCCGGGGACGCTGCGGGCACTGGCATCAGACCCGCACACGTCTGCCACACGCGCGCAGATTGACGCGCTCGTTGCGCACGCCGACGCGTGGGAGGCCGAACGCGTCGACCGAGCCGCCCTTGCAGAGCAGTTGGCCCTGGCACAGAAGAGGGTCGAGGTGCTTGAACAGGACAAGAGATGGTGGCAGGAGAATGCCATCAAGAGGCGCAAGCGGGCCGAGGCGCGACGATCAGGGCGTTCGTAGCGTCAGCGCATGGGGGCCCGACGATAAGTGATGAGATCCGGGCTCGCATGAGTCCGTCCCGGCTGTTTGAGTTCCACCTCGAAGCGTGAAGACAGCTCAAGGAGACCCCCGGCCAGACCACTTATCTCGATGCCGTCCGGCCGCAGCTATGGTGAGTCCCAAGATGGATCCTGTGCGCAACTCGGGAAAGGCCATCGTCATACGCGACGAGTCCATCCTCGTGATCGCGTATCGCGACGAGGAAGGCGAGTGGTTCTCGCTTCCCGGCGGAGGGCAGGAGCCTGGCGAGACGCTCACGGACGCCCTGCAGCGAGAATGTCTAGAGGAGCTGGGCGTTGGCGTGGAGGCTGGGCCGTTGCGCTACATCCGGGAGTACATCGGCGCCCATCACGAGTTCAGCCGAGAGACGAAAACCTCCACCAGATCGACTTCATGTTCGAGTGCGCTCTGTCGGGAGCTCTCCCCGATGCGCCGCCATCCAATCCCGATCTTACCCAGACGGGGATACGATGGCTGCCCCTGAGTTCACTTGCCACGGCGAGGTTGTATCCGAAGGAACTCCGCCGACTGCTCACTGGCGGAATTGATCCGACAGCCCCGGTCTACCTGGGCGATGTCAACTGACGACCGATAGATGGGTTCGCCCGGATGCCTGGCGGCTCGTCGGGATGCAAGCCACGCGACCAGCCGCGATCCAGCGATCGCCCGGTCCATCGGCCGGACGGTGAATGGAACTTGCACGGCCGGGGAGTCCGCCGCACAATCCGGCCCCGCCGCGGAGGAAGTGCCTCGCGCTTGAAGGTGGGGGCCGCCTATGCAACCGTGACCAGTGAGAGGACCGAATGAAGAAGGTACTTGTCATCTATGACTCCATGCATGGCAACACAGAGAAGGTCGCCCATGCCATCGCTGGTGCGCTTGCCCCCGAAGTGGCCGTGGAAGTCAGGCGCGTCGGTGAAGTCGCGCCGGAGGCGCTAGGTGCTGTGGACCTTCTCATCATCGGCTCGCCGACGTAGGGCTTTCGCCCGACAAAGCCGATGATCGATCTCTTGAAACGCGTCAGCACGGGAGGTCTCAAGGGCGTCAAGGCGGCCGCCTTCGATACCAGGTTCGAAGCCGGGAAACTGGACTCAGGCGCGCTGAGGCTCCTGATCAAGACAGGCGGTTATGCTGCGCCCCGGATCGGAGCGGCTCTGAAGAAGACGGGCGGCATCCTCGTCCTCCCGCCCGAGGGGTTCTTCGTCGAGGACACGGAAGGACCGCTCAAGGGTGGAGAGCTCGATCGAGCCGCCGCGTGGGCGAAGAGCGTGCTGCAAGCCGGCTAGGCGGAATGCCGGGACGTACTGGCCTTGGTCCACCCCGATCCGGGCCGACCAGCCGTGTGGGCCGGTTGCATCGAGGCCCGACACCTTCAATCGGAGGCTGACGTGGACTCCCACCCATTCGTGTGGATACACGAGCCATCTCGGAAGATCGCGTTCTGGGCACTTGCCGGCCTGGCCATTCTGAGCATGGCCGCCCTCCAACTCCTCGGAGGGCCGCTGAAGACTGAAGCGTCGCCGGCGGGCATCGTGTCGTTTGAACTGGCCGGGACGATCGCGAACACCGAGAGAATCCTAGAGTCTTGGGATCCTGGCGCCCGCGTGTACGCTGGCCTCAATCTGGGCCTCGATTACCTGTTCATCGCTGGGTACGTTGGGGCAATCGGCCTGGGGTGCGTGCTTGTGGGGACCATGCTCGGGCGACGCGCGCGATTGGTGGGAGGAGCAGGCGGCTACCTGGCGTGGACAATCGTGTTCGCGGGCGTGCTGGATTGCGTGGAGAACTACGCCCTCGTGCAGCTCCTGCTTGGGTCGCGTCAGGCCTCGCTGGCAGCCGTGGCTCGTTGGTGCGCCGTGCCCAAGTTCCTGGTTGTCATGGTTGGCCTGCTGTATGTTCTCCTTGGCGTGCTCAGCTTCCTTGTAGTGGCCAGGGGCGCCCGGCCCAAGGAGGGTGGCTAACCGCCACTTCAGCCCTGCCGTCGCTTTAGGATTCCGGCAGGGTCGACGCATTCCATCGGCTGCAGTGATCCGGCGTGCGCAGCGTGACAGACAGCCAGCGCGATTGCATGTTCGACGGGCCGGGGAGGCCTGCACGTGACATTGGGCGTGCGCCCGCAAAGTCTATCGCCGCCGCTTGTCATCCTGCCTGGTAGGGCATAGAGTCGTGTGAAGCCGATCGCATTCGGCAAGTAGAACCGCGCAGACAATCTAGGGTTGCACCCCGCCGGTAGTTTGCCTGGGCGCCAACCTGACTTCCATGAGGAGCTTGAGCATGAGACACCTCCACGTCAAGATTCTGGTGATTGGGATCGTCATTGCCGTCCTGGCCGGGTGCGCTCCGTCCTCTTCGCCATGGCCGGGCGGACTTGAGCTGGAGGAGCATCCGCTGGCGGCGGCTCCAGAGCTGGAGCCCCTGAGCTTCCAGCCCCTTCAGGGCACTCAGGAAGAGATCCTTGCCCGTCATGCCGATGACCGGGCCGCGAGCATCCCCAGCGAGGTCGACACCGTTGATGGGAACCCGGCAATGTCGTCGCTCGGTGAGACTGGCGACCTGGTCGCGCGGGTGGTCCCTCCGCCCGAGGATCCCCTGAGGCAGATCGTGAAGCTCTACCGAGGCGACGAGGAGATCTTCACTGCCGATGCCGGCCTTCCATCACCCGCGTTGCCTCTGCAAGCGTTGTGGACCTACGATGGGCACTGGGCGCTTGAGCTGCTGTATTCCGATGCAGATACGTGGGCCGGTCAGCTCTATGTCGATGGTGAGCTGGTCAATGCCCTGAAGGGCTACGATGAGGTATTCGGCTTGCAGCTGCTGGATGACAAGCCGTTCTACTTCTATGAACGCGATGGCAGTGTAGGGATCTCGTACGATGGAGAGGAAGCGGACCTCGGCTACGATGAGGTCATCCACTACCGCTGCTGCGCCGAATCCACGCTGAATCCAGTCCAGGCTGTGAACATGGTCGCCTTCTTCGCCGCGCGCGACGGTACCTGGCACTATGTTGAGATAGGCCGGTTTGACTAGCAGGTTCCTAACCGCGCGTGAGAGCCCTGCTGTACTCGCGGCGGCCCCTGTCTGATTGTACGAGGGCGCATTCCTGCTCTTTGCCCAGCAATGAGCGCTGGCGGAAGGAGAGATCCTGACCGCGGCACTCACGTGGCCCACCTGGGACGCAGCCGACCCCGAAGGAGGGAAGAGAGATGGTCAGTTGGCAGGCCCGATCCCTGGAAGCCTACCTGGTCATCAAGAGGCGGCTGTCAGATCAGTCGGGTGAACTCGTTGTGGCGAAGGAGCGGGCGGATGTTGAGTCCATGGCGAAGATGTTCAAGCCCCTCGGGGCCATACGCTGCGAGCCCGTCGCGGCCAACGGCGTGCCCGCGGAGTGGATCCTCCCGGTTGGTGCGCAGCCGGCGCGGGCCGTCCTCTTCCTCCACGGTGGATCATTCAATTCCGGCTCCATCGTCAGCCACCGGACTCTTGCCGGGAATGTGGCTCTCGCCGCGGACGCGCGTTCGCTGCTGATCGACTACCGGCTGGCACCTGAGCATCCCTTCCCCGCAGCCATCGAGGATGCACAGACCGCCTACGAGTGGCTGCTCTCGCAGGGCGTCGCGCCCCGCCAGCTCGTGGTGACCGGGGACTCGGCCGGAGGCACGCTCGCCCTGGCGCTGCTCCTGCAGCTTCGAGATCACCGGCAGCCAATGCCCGCCGCCGTGGTCTGCCTGTCGCCCGCGCCAGACCTGACCTTCTCCAGCGAATCGTGGACCTTCAATGCCCGGAAGGACCTGATGCTCGACGCGCGCAAGGAACGGAAGTCTGTCGAGATCTACTTGAAGGGCGCCGATCCGCGCGGTCCTCTCGCCTCGCCTTCCTTTGCCGACCTGAGCGGTTTGCCGCCGCTGTTGATCCAGGTGGGATCGCACGAGCTTCTCCTGTCGGACGCTGAGCGGCTTGCCGAGAGGGCGAAGATGGCCGGCGTCGAGGTGACGCTGGAAGTGTGGCCAGGCATGCAGCACGAGTGGCAGTTTGCCGCGACTTTCCTGCCGGAAGGCCGCCGGGCGATCGCGCGAGTCGGAAACTTCGTCAAGTCCAAGGTCCCATGACCCAGTGAAGGGGTATTCCGACCTGCGGTCGGTCCAGTATTGGGCTGCTTCAGGCGAGGGGCGGTTCCGCTCGGGAGAAGAGTGAGATGGAATCGGCGAGCTTCATGCTGCGACCCTTCAGGCCTGAGGATGGCGGTGCCTATGCAGCACTTCTCGCCGCGAGTCCCGACACGGGCAGCATCGGCACCGTAGAGACGTTTGAGATCGACCCATACCAGGTCTTGGTGGGGGTCCATGACGAAGCCCGTGGCCTTGTGGCCGAGACGCCAGGCTACGAAGGCCTGGTCGGCGGCGCGTGTGTACGGTTTGGCAGGTGCCAGTGGGAAGGCGAGCTCAGGCCATCGGCGCTGCTCAACACCGTGGCTGTGCATCCCGGGTTCCGCCGCAAGGGTCTCGCCAGCCAACTTGAAGACTTCGCGGCACGGCAGTTCACCACGGATGGTGTCTTCTTCGCAGTCATTCAGCGCAACAACATCGGTTCCGAACGTGCGGCGGGCAAGTGGGCTGGCCAGATCTTGAGGGGCAGGCTGACCTTCATCTCCAAGCCGACGCGTTCCACGCGCCCTTCAGGTCCTTATGTCGTCCGCCCTATCCTGTCAGAGGAACTTGCGGTGGTGGCCGATCGGATGAACGAGTACTATCGAGACTACAATCTGTATCCGCCAGAGAGCCCCGACAGCCTGGCTGCGTGGCTCGGCAAGACGCCATTCGACGCTCGTTTCCGTCACTATCGTGTCGTCACCGACAGAAGAGGTTCACTGCGCGGCGGGATGGCGGTGACTGAGACCTATCGGCTGCGAACCACGCAGATCACGCGCATGCCGGCCATCCTGCGGGTTCTCAACCGGGTCTTCCGCGTGGTCCCCATCAGCGGGCAATTGCGGGAGGTGACGGTCAGCCGGGCCTGGTCTGGTCCCGGCCAACACATGGCCATGCGCCACCTTCTTGAGACGGTCTGCTGGGAGTGGCGGGAGACCGCCACGACCATCATGGTCTATGCCGATGTTCGCGGCCCGATGATGCGCGTCTGCAATGTCCGGCCCTGGACGGGAGCCGTGATTGCAGGCTTCGCCGTGCGTGCCCCGGTTGCATGTTCGGAGGAGAGGCTCTTCTACTACGCCTGATCGAAGCGTGGGCAAGGGCGTCGCTACTGCGTGATCGGAGACTCGATGCCAAGGAACCTGATCGTGCGCTTTGCCGTCGACCAGGGGGTCCGTCTGGTCGGCCTGGGGGTGATGCTCTTCTGGTCGGCCGGCACGCTCGGCTGGTGGCCGGGCTGGGCCTTCGTCGCGGTCAGCGCCGCGTGGGTCGTGGCGACGGCGGTTGTGATCGTCCGCAACAACCCGAACCTGCTGGCAGAACGAATCTCTCCACCCAAGGGCGCCAAACGGTGGGATGTGATCCTGATGAGCGCCCACGGAATCTTGCAAATGGCGGTCTACGTTGTTGGGGGACTCGATCGCCGATTTGGCTGGACAGCTGGCCTGCCCCTCGCCGCCCAGCTTGCCGCGCTGGCAGCATGCATTCTGGGCTATGCCGTGACCGTGTGGGCAACAGCCTGCAATCCGTTCTTCTCACTGATTGTTCGTATCCAGACGGATCGAGGCCATACCGTCGCCACTGCGGGACCCTATCGCCTTGTCCGTCATCCGGCCTACGCCGGAGCCATCCTGTTGGGCGCTTCCCTTGGCGTCCTGTTGGGATCGTGGTGGGCATTCCTGATTGGAATTGTCGACTCGCTTCTGTTTGTCCTGAGGACGTTCCTGGAGGATCGCGATTTGAAGAGGGAGCTGCCTGGCTACTCCGATTACGCCCGCCAAGTCCGCTACCGGCTCCTACCGGGCATCTGGTAGGCTCGCCCCCCGGATGATCCGGAATGGTGGGGGCCCTTGCGGTCCGCGTGTTCTGCCTCTATATCACCCGATCACCAGGCGATGCGAGACGGCTGCCGCTGCCCAAACGATTCTTGTCCTGCCCGTGATCGCGCACTAGAGTATCGGGGTCCCTTCCATGCGCGGGGGGAACCGCCAGTAGCCGAGGAACTTGCAGCAGGAGAGACGGAGGTCGGATGCAGACAGAACTGACTCAAGCCGGTCCACTATTGGATGCACAGGGCCGCCTTGCCCAGATCGGCTGGTCTCGCCGGCCGCTGCTGGACTGCAATCTCGAGCAGGCCCGCTTCTACGCGCTTCGCTGGTTCCAGCGGTTCCGAATGAAGCGATGGAACTACTACGCCATCTTCACGCCGCAGCGCTTCTTCTCGGCGACGATCGCCGATCTGGGTTACGCTGGCAACCTCTTCGTCTACACGCTCGATTTCGCCAGCGGGGACCTTCACGAGGAGGGGCTGGTGGTTCCGCTGGGGCGCGGCGTCGTCCTGATTCATCGAGTATGGTGGAGTGCGCGATGAGCTGCGGCCCGAGGCGTGCCTCGGTTCCCTCGACTGGGGACGCGGCGTCTGGGAGTACCGCAGCTACTGGAACTGGGCGAGCGCTTCGGGCTTCATGCCGCGTCCGGATGGCCGCACCATCGGGCTGAACCTCGGCCGCGGCTTCGGCGATCTGAGCAAGGCCACGGAGAACGCTGTCATCTTGGACGGGCGGATACACAAGCTCGGCGCTGTGCAATTCGATTACCGCTCGGGAGACTACATGCATCCCTGGCGCTTCACGGATGATGAGGGTCGACTTGACCTGACCTTCACGCCCTTCAAGGACCGCACGGCGCGAACGAACCTGGCGATCATCACCAGCGAGGTCCACCAGATGTTCGGGCGCTACAACGGACGCGTGACGCTGGACGACGGCAAGCCACTGGAGATCCGCGATCTGATCGGCTTTGCCGAAGAACATCACGCACGTTGGTGACCCTGTTCCCTCGTGGAGTTGCAGCGGGGCCGCGTCACCGGAGAGAGGGTCAGTCCCGGCTTCTGCCTTGGGGAGCGCCACGTCGACCCGCCTGAGGAGTTGGAGGGGCGCCCAATCGCGTGCCGGCCGTTGTGCCACCAAAGAGAGAACCCGCCGATGCCTGCGCCAGTTGTCCGCGAGCTTACGCCTGACCTTCTGTCCGATTGGCTGGCCTTCTTCGACCATGATGCGTTCGCCGACCATGCGGAGTGGGCAGGGTGCTACTGTCATTTCTTCCACGCCGATCACACTGAAAAGGATTGGGACGCCAGGACCGCAGAGGAGAATCGGGCGGCATCGAGCGCCCTGATCCTCTCAGGGCGGCTGCGTGGGTACCTTGCCTACCTTGATGAGAAGCCTGCTGGCTGGTGCCAGGCAGCTCCGCGTTGGCTCATCCCGAACATCGCCAGCGATCCATCCCTGGCCATCAGCGACGCAAGCGAGGTGGGTTCGATTGCGTGCTTTATCGTCGCGCGACCGTATCGTGGACTGGGCGTGGCCAGGCACCTGCTCGGCGCGGCCTGCGCCGGCTTCCGGGCCCAGGGGCTGCGAATCGCGGAGGCCTACCCGAGCGTGCAGGCCCAGGGCGACGCA
The DNA here is from genome assembly GCA_026390045.1 of Chloroflexota bacterium. Taxonomy (GTDB): domain Bacteria; phylum Chloroflexota; class Anaerolineae; order Anaerolineales; family E44-bin32; genus DYJB01. Next base: position 8,077 of record JAPLGR010000116.1, read on the forward strand.
GCCAACTACCATGGGCCCCTGAGCCTCTACCTCAGCATGGGCTTCTTCCCGCGCGCAGAGATCGACAGGGTCTCGGTCGTAAGGAAGGCCCTGACGCCGGTGTCCCCTGGGGCTTGACGACCGCCCGGCACTTGCCTCCAGTCAAGATGGCAGGCAATCTCCATCGCGCCTCCGGCGGGCGACTAGCCCTGTCAGGTTCCTGTCAGAGAGAATCTCGGGCGCGAACTGCGTGGGTGAAGCATGATCTGCGTTGACAATAACGGCGCCGAGTCCGCATGTAAGTTCTTTCTCCAAGCACCTTCGTGAATTGGCGCTGCGGGGTTCGGCGCCTTCTCGCTGAGAAGCCTGGGCAAGAAGCCTTGAGGCCCGTGAAGTCCATCCCAAATGGGTCACGTATCGCGACCGGCGCGGATGTGCTACCATATTGTGTAGACACCGAGCCGACCGTAGGCCAGCCAGCGCTGCCGGCATCATGGCAGCGCGCGATGCGTCCGCCCCCGGCGCCGGACCATCGTGCTGGGCCGGTCGGGGGCAGAGGCTCCGGTGCGCGCCGGGTACGCCCGAAGGGAGGTGCTACAACACACCACAGGTTACCGCATGGAATCCCCGAACGATCACACGCAGTAGTGACACGCCAAGAAGAGGAGAAAGCAATGGCATCGGGAATCTTTGGAAAGATACTTGAGAAGCTCGGCTTCAACAAGGAAGTCACCAAGGCTGCGGTTGCCACAGCAACGAAGTACCCCACCGGGGTCGGGAACTTCCCCACCGCTCCGGCTGCCGCGAAGTCGGTTGCGATCTCTCCGGTCGACGTGGTCAAGAAGCTTGAGGGCCTGGCGGCCAAGAACCCGCAGAAGCTGGATTGGAAGGTCTCGATCGTTGACCTCATGAAGCTCCTGGGGCTGGACAGTAGCATTCAGGCGCGCAAGGAACTGGCAACCGAACTGGGTTGCCCTGTCGACAAGATGGCCGATTCGGCGGCGATGAACACCTGGCTCCACAAGGTCGTGTTGCGGAAGCTCGCTGAGAACGGCGGGAACATCCCGAAGGAACTTCTGTAGACTGACCTGGCGGGCCAGCTCCCCGAACGGGAGCGGCCACTTGTCGGGGCCGCCGTTTCTGAAACGCTTGGCTGCCGTTGAGTGGCCTGCGTCCCGGTATCGTTCGGAGGAGCCTGTTCCGAAACGAAGACGCGGCAAAGCGCCGGTCAGACGGCGCCACAAGCGAGGCTAGCAGGCTGCTGAAAAAGCCGGTTTGAAAGGAATCCTCCCCTTCATCCCTTTCCCCAGGGATCCATCTTCCTGTTCCCATGTCGCGCTCTTTCTCTTTTCTCCATGCTTTCTCTTTCCTTCTTCCACCCTTTGGCTATGCCGTTACCGTCCCCCTCAGAAGTTTTCGAATCCGAATCAAGTTGTATATCCCCATCCGTAAGATAAAGAACCAATTCACCAGCTTCTCCCCACGGTAGACCAGTTTCCTCAATAACCCGATCGTCTTGCCCCACCCAAACACCTCTTCCACCCGCTTGCGTTTTAGCTGACTGATCCCGTACCCCGGATGCCGTGTGGTGCGACCA
>JAPLGR010000247.1 GCA_026390045.1 Chloroflexota bacterium
GAGAACTCCTGCAGGACGACAGCCGGCGCGTCGGTAGTGTCCTGTCCTCGATCGGCTCCTCCTCGACGGCCCACAGTCACACCGGCGCTCAACTCGACGGGACACAAGGCTCACGTTCTTGAACGCGGGCTACCGGCACCTGTGGGACAGGCACCGGTTCACTGAAGATGAACACCGCGACTCGATGCCGCCCTGCAAACACGGACCGATTCAGAGCACCTGACAAGACGCAAGGTCGCCCGCCTGATCCCTCGGGGTCATTCGCAGGGCACCAGCTGCCGGTGCAAGCCGATCTGAGCTCTGCTCAATATCAATCGTGCGGCACGAACTAGTGTGACGACAGCCCTGCTGCGCCTGCTGGCAGGAAGGCGGCTCTTGCTACTCCCCCGTGAACACGATCGAGACGTCCGTGCCTCCGCCGGAGTTCGCTGAGTACATGATCATGACCTGCTCGTCGCCGCGCGTCCACATCTGCTCGTTTGCCTGCATCCAGCCCTCGGGGGTTGCGGTCGGGCCAGGGCCTGGCGTCCTGGTCGGCACCGGACCGCAATCTCCCCCACACGAGCCCTCGTCGGCTCCACCGGTTGAGAAGCCGGTCCAGCCGTTGGCCGTCATCTTCTCGTCATAGAACGCCGATGCCGCGCGGACGTCTGCATCTACCGTATACGTGACCATGGTCCCGGGGATGCCGGAGAAGCCATGTGCACCGGTGTAGACCGGAAAGTCCGGTGGAAGGCCAGCTTGTGAGAGGTCGAATTCGCCATCTGCCTCCGGCGTGGCTTCCGGGACAGGCATCTGCGTGGCCGGCACTTCTTGGACCGCAGCAGTGCGTTCCGGAATCGACGTTGACGGGGCGACTGATCGCCCACTGACCAGACTGCAGGCCAACGATGCAGCAGCCAACGCGACCAGCAATAGAAGAAAGGCCTTCTTGTCTATCAGGGTTCGATGCTGGGTTCTCATGGTTGCGCTCTCCTTTGGGCTTCAGAATGGCAGCAACGTGTCCCCACTGACCGAGCTTGTGCTAAGGCTGCGATTCTATCTTGTGCCCGAGAACGGGACAAGCTACGCCCAGGGCCAAGACGTGTTCCTCCAGCTTCGATTGTCACGCGGCCGCCGTCAGCACCTGCCGGACTTCCTGCATCCTCGGGAAATCCCTTTGCGGAATGGGAAGGTTCGGCCTTGGATGATCGGCGCTGTCCCGACTTGCCCCCCATCTGAAGGCGGATACACTTCACGTCCACCCGAGGAGGGTGCACGCATGTCGGAGACTTCCGCACCACCCAAGGATCGAAAGCCTCTCATCGCCATTGTTGGCATCGCCCTTGTCGGCGCGTGCTTGTGCGTTGCGGTCGCTGTCGCCGCCTACTTCCTGTTCCGCGACCGCTTGGGACGAGGCGCACAGCCGACCATCGAATACATCCTTGACGCCTCGCCCCGCATGAGCACCTCATCCGGTGGCGACACAAGGATCGGAGTCGCCCGCGGCGTCCTGGCCGAGATCGTCCGGACGGCTGATCCGCGCCTCACGGCCGGGCTGCGGCCGCGATCCGCGATGTGGCGAAGACAAGGGGCCCACACACGATCGTCGTCGTTACCGGCGGCGCGGACAGCTGCAACCCCGAATCCGGCGAGTTGATCCGCCAGGAGGCGGAGCGAGCGGGCGTGGAGCTGAAGGTCTTCGTGGTCGGCCTTGATGTTCCTCCAGAGGAGGCCGAGGCGGTCAGGGCCATGGTGGCCATGATCCCCGGCGCGACCTACCAGGAGGCGCCCGACGCTGCAGCCCTGCGCGGCGCCCTGACCGAGATCCAGACTGAGGTCAATCACCAGGCTGACGAAGAGACCACCGAATCGCCGACTCCCGCAGTCGCCCAGACAGCGTGCGATCACCCCTACTTCCCGCTGCGGACCGGGTCGAGTTGGACGTATTCCACGCCCCAGGGAGACATGACCTGGAGCGTTGGCGGCGCCGGAGGATCGAACGATTCGGCGGAAGCTACGATGGAGATCGCCATGCCCGAAGTCAGCATGACCGTGCACTGGAACTGCAGCTCTGCAGGGATCGTCTCGTACGACTTCGGGACTCTCAGCGTCGCCAGCATGGGGGATGTCGCCAGCATGGATGTCGTCGACAGCTCCGGGGTCTATCTGCCCGGCGCCGACCTCCTGACGCCAGGCTACTCCTGGCCCAACAACTACACCGTCGTGATGCATGTCTCCCAAGAGGGATTCTCCGCGGACCTCACCATGACAGCTTCCGAGACATGGACGGCCGCTGGCATCGAGACGATCACCGTTCCGGCCGGGACCTTTGAGGCTCTGCGGGTTGACGGAACGGAAAGCGTCACCATGGGCGGATTCATGGGGGCGGAGGACGTGAACGTCACGGTGAGCGTGACCCATTGGTATGCCAAGGGCGTTGGCGTCGTGCGCTACACGTCCTCCACCAGTGAGGGGTCGAATTCGGGGGGGGAACTCACGTCGTACACGGTCCCCTAGAAGACGCGAACGTCCGCACGTAGGGGCCGCTTGGAATCATCCAGGGCCGGGGGGATCCCCGGCCCTGGCCGTTCCTGCTATGGGCGAGTGACGCGGAGATCGTCAAACGCGACGACCAGCTTGCCCGGTTCCAGCAAACCGGCCATCAGCGCGAAGGTCCCTGGTGCCGGGGATGGATCCACGCCCTCAGCCACATTCAATCCGTCCACGGCAAACGTGACGGCCGATCCCTGACAAGTGAGCTGCAGACTATGCGAATCCCCTTCCGCGTCCTGCGCGCCCTGCACCGCGGTCCACTCCACCCATCGATCCTCGACGCCATCGGTCAACTTCCACAGCGAGACCTGTCCATCGCCGCGCCAGGCCGCGGCAACGTAGTTCATCTCATCTTGCCAGCGACAAACCGCAGCCATCTCGTTCAGGAGCGGGCCTTCCACACGCCGGGCCTGAACCTCGATTCGGATATCCTGCTCTTCGAGCCCCGCGTAGGGCGAGAACCACTCCAGCCCACCCGCCAGCGATGTAATCCGAAGGGTGCCATCGGCGTATTCGACAAGCCCATCGGTGGCCTGCGTGAGGCCGAATCCGCTGGCCGGATCCGAGAAGTCATCGGTCAGCGGCAATGCCTCAGCCGTTGGGGAGACGACGGCGATGGCGGTGGGCGAAGGCTCAACCGTGACGGTGGGCGTGGCCGAAGTCAGGATCGCGGCCAAACCGCCGCCGAAGACGCCCAACCCAAGCATGCAGAGCAGGACCGCTGCCGCTCCGATGCCCAGCAGGAGCACGCGTGAGACCTTGCGTCCGGTTCGCACGCCGGGTGCCGGCTCCACCTGAGGAACATGAGTCGCCGAGGGGGCTGCCACGAAAGCCTGGCGGAGGCGACGGGCGAAATCCCCGGGCGTTGCCGGTCGTTCCCGCGGCTCCTTCGCCATCCCGGCGAAGAAGACGGCATCCACCGCCAGCGGCAGATTGGGTTGGAGGGCCCGGGCCGATGGGACCGGGTCATGCATGTGACGGACGATCATCCCCAGCGCCGTCTCGGCCTGGAAGGGCTTGCTGCCCGTCAGCATCTCGAACGCCGTCACCGCGAGAGAGTAGACATCAGACGCGGCGTCGGCGCTCCCGCCGCGCCCCTGCTCGGGTGACGCGTAAGCGGCGCTTCCGCCTGGGGCTGACCCCTCCAGGTCCACTGCGGCCGCGGCGATGCCAAAGTCGCCTAAGTAGACGTTGCCGGATTCATCCAGCAGCAAGTTGCTCGGCTTGACATCACGGTGAATGATGCCGCTCTGGTGAGCCGCGTCCAGGGCGCTTGCGACATCGTCGATCCAGCGCAGGGCCGTGTCGACATCGATCGAGCCCGCCTTGATGCGATCGGCCACCGTTCCGCCGGTGAGGAAGCGGAAGACCAGGTACTGAGTCCCCTGGTAGTCGCCGTAGTCGTAGAGCGGGACAACGTGAGGATGCTCCAGCTTGGCCACCGTCGCCGCCTCACGATGGAAGACGGCTAGCTTCGCAGGATCGGTGGTGCCGCGATCCAGGACCTTGACGGCGACGGTCCGGTGCGTGGCAAGCTGTTCGGCGCGGTAGACGCGGCCCATCCCCCCGCGGCCGACCATGCTTTGCATACGGTAGCCAGGGAACTCGAAGGATATGGTCTCAGTCATGGATTTCGGGAGAAGCGCACGGCGAGACCGCCGGGAGTGCTCACTCTGTTCCCTTCATTGAATCCGTATCCGGCTGACCGTGTCGGCGGACTCATCAGCCGTCCAGATGTCCCAGCAACCGTCGCCGCATGAAAGGGACTGCAGCGCGATGGGAGCGCCCTCCACCGTGATGCTCTTGGTGACTTGCGCCTCGGTCGGGCTGATGCGAAAGACCTTGCCGGCCTTCGGCGCGGCCGCCCAGAGGGACTCGCCATCGAAGATCAGAGCAGATGGATCGGCGGCCGTGTCGACCTGTTCGCCGACAACACCCGTGTTTGGATCGACCTGGACAATCTGCCCCAGATCGCCAAGCGCGACCCACAGCGAGCGACCATCGAAGATCAGAGCCAGCGGTTCGCCCTTGAGGTCAATGGTCTCCGCTACCTGCGACGTCACGGGATCCATCCGCACCAGCGACTTGCCCTCCTTGTTGGCGATCCACAGGGAGGAGCCATCGAATGCCAGCGCCAACGGTCCCTCGCCGACCGGTGTATCCGATTCGACCTGACCATCGGGGGAGACTTTGGTGACCGTGCCGGCGATGGCGTTGGCCGTCCACAAGAACGAGTCGGCAGAGATGAGAGCGGAAGGGACGTGGGGCAGCGCATAGCTTGCGACGACCTGGCCCGTGTCCAAATCCAGTGTGGACAGGCTCTGCTTGAGGGAACTCGCTGCCCACAGGAGCTGGCCATCGAAGGCAAGGGCGACGGGCAGCTCGTCCACGCTGTAGGTTCCGATGCTGTCTCCGCAGCCATCCTCCGAGGCCGCGCAGCCTGAGGCGGCCAGCTTCGTGACGCTGTTACCGAAGAAGTTGGCCACCCACAGCGAATCCCCGGAGAGCAGCAAGGCGCGCGGCGAGTCGCCAACGGGGTACGAGGAGATCTTCGGGCCGAAGAGGGCGTCACGTCCCAGGTAGAGAACACCGGCTAGCAAGCCGCCAATCACCAACAGACCGAACACGACCGACGCCACGATGGCCAGCCACTTCCATGCTGGCTGAGCGCGGCGCGCGGCCGTCGCCGGGGCAGCCGGTCCCATGATCGTTCGGCTGGGCGTCACAGCCGCGGCGGCGCCCCCTGCTCTCGTTGCCGTCTGGGTGACGGACCGCTGTGCGCTTGCAGGTGCGGACATCGCTTCGCGCACGGCGGAGATCAAGTCGGTCGCCCTGTCCGGCCGCGCCTCGCGA
>JAPLGR010000461.1 GCA_026390045.1 Chloroflexota bacterium
CATCTGCTGACATCCGCCGCAGCCTTCGTTGTATCTGCCATCCTGGTGTTTCTCCTCGGGCTCGTCCTGTGCCTGCGCGAGCGCCGCGCGTGGGATTGGCGCGACGCATGGCGCGCATGGCCGCAAGTCCTCCTGTGTGCCCTGCTGATGCTGCTCTTCGTCCTGATCGGCCGTGGCCTGGGGATTCTGGACGATCGCAAGAACCTCGCCTTGATCTCACTCATGGCCAACGGGCACATCCCGCCGCCGTTCTACATGGATGCAACGGCGCCGTTCAAGTACCACTACGGTTCGCAGTTGCTTGGCGCCGAACTGATGAGCCTGGGCGGGCTGATGCCGTGGAGCGCGTTCGATGGGAGCAAGGCGATCCTCGGCGGGCTGGCCGTTCTGCTCGCATGGCATCTTGGGCGCAGGCTGAGCCACCGCGCGGCTGGCGGCTACGCCATGGCGGCGCTGATGACCTTCGCCTCCGGAGCCCGATGGCTGCTGTTGCTAGCGCCGGCCAGCTGGATCGCCACGGCGAGCGAGACGATTCACATGTGGGGATCGGGCGCCGATACGGCTCCCACCTTCGCGGCCGCGCTGACGTCTGCGTGGGCCATCAGCGGCGGCCCGCCCATAGGGATTCCGTTTGCTTTCGTGAACGGCATGAACGAGCCGCTGGTGATAGGCATCCAAGCAGGGACCGCGCCGCTGGCGCGCCTGCTGCTGTTCTCACTGCTGCTGACACTGCGCCGCGAGCGCAGTGCCTGGGCGATCCTCGTGTGGACCTCGACGCTGGCGCTCCTGGCCCTCACCTGGGAAACGGACTACCTGCTGTTCGGTGGCGCCCTCCTAGTGCTAGCCCTCTTCCTGCGCATCTGGCGCCGCGGGGCAAACCTGAGCCGATCCATGAAGTGGGCCGCAATCAGTGTCCTCGCCGCCGGACTGATCTCGCTTGTGCAAGGCGGGACACTGACTGAGATCGCCCGAGGGTTGCTGGGATTGGCCGACCAGACAGGAGGGCAACTTGCCGGCATCAGCCTGCGTTGGCCCCCGGGATTCGTCTCGGCGCAGCTGGGCGAGCTGCAACCGGGCCGGCCATTTGAGCTGATGGTCGCACTGGCAGAGGCTGGCCCTGTCCTCCTGGTCGCCCCCCTCAGCTTGATCCTGCTCCGTCGTTCGGCCTTGCGGCGCTTTGAGCTCGCAACCCTCGCCGTCAGCGCGCCCGTGGCAGCGCTGATCCCCTGCGTTGTTTCATACTCGGTTGACCGGGACATCACGCGCTTCACCAGCTACGCGATGGTCGCTTGGTTCCTCCTTGCCGTTCCAGTCCTCTGGGTGCTGGCGCGCCGCATGCGCAAGGCTCCCATCCTGCATCTCGGGCTCGTCTGGGGATTGACGGCAGTCCTGGCCGGCGTGGTCGTATTCGGCTCGCTGCTATCGGCGATCGGGCAGAGCGTCTTTAGCGAGGCGATCGCGCCGGTAGATGCGTCGATGACGCGGATGGTGGGGGGGCAGCTCGACCCGAATGCGTTGATCCTGGACGCGCACTCGTATCGTGCGGTGATTGTCACCGGCCTGGGGACCCAATCGACCTCGACGGACTTTGAACCCTTAGCGACGTGGACAGCCCTGATCGCCGAGCCAGACGCCGAGGCGATCGCACAAGGCGGCTTCCGCTACGCATATGGGGCAGGCGGGCATGTACCTCTCAGGTACCTGGGTGCGGGCTTGACCTGCGGCCGGGGCAGGTTATAATTCAGTGACTGAATATTGGCATGGAAGGATGACTGCGCCCCGCGAAGAACTGCACGAGTTCGGGCTCCTTGAGGAATTGGCCCAGGATCCCGACATGACCCAGTCCACGCTGGCCGCGCGGCTGGGCGTTGCCGTCGGGACGGTCAACTGGTACATGAAGCGCCTGGTGGCCAAGGGCTACGTGAAGGTCAAGCGTGCCGAGCGCCGCAAGCTGCGCTACATCCTGACGCCCGAGGGACTGGCGCTGCGGGCCCAGCTGACGCTGAACTACGTTGAGAACTCGATGGCCCTCTACCGCCGCGTGCGCGAGCAGTCGCGCGGCCTCCTGGCCGAGGCGCAGGCGGGCGGTGCGCGCGCGGTGCACATCGTCGGAGATGGAGACATCGCCGATGTCTGCCGGCTGACGTGTCTGGAACAGGGCATGGCGGTGGTGGCTGACGCCTCCGGGCCGGATGTGGTGGTGCTGGAGGTTCGCGGCCAGAAGGTGAGTCTGCGAAAGGGTTCGGCGATCTCGCCGGCGGCGCGCACGCCGTGAGGCGGAGGTCCGACATGCAGCAGGGTCGGATCACGACGGAAGGGAGCCGGGAGCGATGAGGAAGGGCAACACGGGAGACGGCTACTGGGCTTCGCGGCGGGTGTGTGTTACCGGAGGTGCGGGCTTCCTGGGATCGTACATCTTGGAGGGGCTGAAGCGGCGGGGGGCGCGCGAGGTCTTCGTTCCCCTGATCGAGGAATACGACCTGGTACAGCAGCGCGACATTCTGACCGTGCTCGACCGCGCCAAGCCCGACGTAGTCCTCCACTTGGCAGCGCACGTGGGCGGGATCGGCGCCAACCGC
>JAPLGR010000336.1 GCA_026390045.1 Chloroflexota bacterium
GCTCGCTATCTCGTCGCACCTCCTTCTCGCCGGAGGTGGATGTGCCGAGAACTGCGCCTCCCGGTAGTTGCAGGGTTCTGTCGCCTGCCGTATGATGTCCGCCATTGACGGGACTCGGGTAGGTCTTGCTCGCCGCTCGCGTGATCCGTGACGTTCGACGCCGGAGGGCGCACTGATGGGCGACACCGAACTCCTCGACGCGCTCGCTCGTCGCATTGCCCTGAGTTACGTCAAAACGGAAAGGTACCGCTAATGACTCGAAGGTTGACGATTGTGCTGCTCTTTTTCTCTCTGTTCGCTCTCGGGGTAGCCATCCACCGAGATGCACCCGCGGCCGACTCGCCCGCGCAAGGCGCGGCAAAGCAGATAATCGACGCCGCAGGGATCAAGGCTGGGTTCGGCGGGCGCGGGGATTTCGCTGTGGCTTGCGTTCCACGACGATTTGGCCGACCCCAAGAGCGCTGACCCGGTGGCGCGCCAGTCAACCCGTTTGGCCTGCGCCCTGCCTACCAATATGCAATGCACGTACGATCCACGCGAGATCAAGAAGATCGTCCCCGGGGACGCCTATAACGTTGCCCCTCTCAAACAGCTCCAGGGTCTGCCGGAGACGTTCGATTGGAATAAAGACCCCATCAGCGCCGACCTCGACGCCCGGCTGCGCGACTGTTCTCCCATCACGCATCTAACGAAGGACGATCCGTCGGTCTTCGCCATGAACAATCAGGCGAATGAGAAGGACGGCAACATCCATCACCCGAACTTCGGGCGCCACCTGAAGAAGCAAATGGACAAGGTGGGAATCGAATGCGAATTCCACCTGGTCTCCGATTTTCAGGGACAGCAGGCGCGCACCGACGCGATGCTGGCGTTCCTGAAGAAGAACTTCGGCATGCAGGCGAAGGAGCAATAGCATTTTCCCCCGTGCCATTATGGAGCCAGGGTTGGCCAAGGGGCACGGTTTGCCAGTTCACGTTTGCAGAAACTTCTGGGATGAAGTCAAACTCTCATGGTGAAGAGGGCATTCATGGGTACGACAGCACACTGTCACGACAAAGAGGGCAAAGCGGCGATTCGCCCTTCACATGGCGGAGGTTGTGCCCTGTGGATCGACTGCCGCTCGAACGTCGTTGGGCCGTCTCCGGTCCGGCTCGTAGCGCACCCCGTGGGCGACGCGAGGAGCACGTGCGCGAAGTGAGTCAACGCTCCTGGGCTTTATAGCGCCTTCGTCACGCCCGGGATCGGCACGGGGTATCTTCCGTCAGCGTCGGGGAGCACAGGTGGGTTGGCGTCCCAAGCGTAGCCACTGGGCGCCAGACTAACTTGTGACTGGATGGCGTCCTTCCAATGCACCTCGTTGCCCGAGTACGTCGCCATGCGGCCCAAGATCGCCGTCATGGTGCTCAGCGCGGCGTACTCCGCCTCATTGTGCGGCGTGTTGTTACGGATCGACGCGAACAAAGCATCGTGCTCCAATTGGTAGGGGCTGATATTCTCGGCGCGCGATTGCCGCTGACGCCGGTCGGCCGGTCCCTCGAGGATGCCGCGACTCAGGTCAGCCGATCCCTTCGTGCCGTGGGTGTAATCCTTCGTGCTGTTCCAGCATTCGGGTATTTGCCGGCTCTGACTGAACAGCTTGCAGCCGTCTTCGTAGGTGAATTCCACGAAGTGGTGATCGAAGATCTGGCCGTATTCCTTGCCCGTTCGAACCTGCCGCCCCCCTTGCCCCTGGGCGCGGACGGGATACGCTCCCTTGACCCAGTTGCAGGAGTCGATGCTGTGGATGTGTTGCTCGACAATATGGTCGCCGGAGAGCCAGGTGAAGTAGTACCAGT
>JAPLGR010000718.1 GCA_026390045.1 Chloroflexota bacterium
TTCCCCACGCTCGACTGCTCCATTTGCATCGAAGCCCCCAAGATGTCGGAGGTCGACCTCCATCCCAACATCGAGATCCTGTCCCTGGCGGAGATCGTCAGCCTGCAGGGCGAGCCCGGCGCCTTCCAGGTTCGGATTCGCCAGAAGAGCCGCTATGTGAGCGACGAGTGCACCCGTTGCGGCGACTGCGTGCAGGTCTGTCCGGTCGTCCTTCCCAACGAGTTCGACTCCGGAATGGCAGCGCGCAGAGCGATCTACACGCCGATCCCCCAGGCTGTGCCTGGCGCATACGTGATCGATGTTGAACATTGCCTGAATGACCCCCCCAACTACCTCCCGTGCGACCGATGCTACCAGGCATGTCCACCCAAAGCCATCCGTTTCCTCGTGCCTCGGGAGAGGCTGCTGGATCGCACGGTGGGATCCGTGGTCGTGTCGGCTGGCTACGACAGCCTGGACCCAAGGCGCCTGCCGGAGTTCGGCTACGGTCGCCACCCGGACGTCCTGACCGCCCTCGAGTTTGAGCGGCTGACCAACTCCGCCGGGCCCACCGAGGGAGAGATCCTGCGCCCGTCCGACGGCCGGCCTCCGGAAAACCTGCTGATCGTGCTCTGTGTTGGTTCACGCGACCGCCGCTTCCTTCGGTACTGTTCCCGCACGTGCTGCATGTATTCCATCAAGCACGCCTACCAGGCGCTCGAGCACGGAATCCGGGACGTGACGGTGCTGTATATGGACATCCGGGCCTTTGGCAAAGGCTTCGATGGATTCTGGAAGCGGACCCGCGAGGCCGGCGCGAAGTTCGTACGGGGGCGACCTTCGCGCATCGAGCCCAACGGCAGCGGGAGGATCCGAGCCTGCTACGAAGACACTGCCAGGGCCGCCCGGGTGATCGCGGATTACGACATGGTGGTCCTGGCCAACGCCATCCTGCCCCCGTCTGGCCTCCCGGATCTTGCGAACCGTCTGGGGATCGAGCTGGAGGACGACGGTTTCGTCCGGACGTTGGCGACCGATGGCAGCCTGGTGGCGACCACGCGGCCCGGGGTGTACGCGGCGGGGTGCACGACCGGCCCCAAGGACATCCCCGACAGCGTCGCTGAGGGTAGCGGAGCCGCGGCGCGGGCGCTGCGTCATTTGCGGAACCGGCATTGGCCCGAGCCCGTCGAGGTCGAGCCCATGGAAGGCATCGAGACGCCTCGGCTGGGAGTCTTCGTCTGCCACTGTGGGAGCAACATCGCCGGCGTGGTTGACGTCGAGCGCGTGGTCCAGGCAGCCAGGACGATGCCCGACGTGGTCTACGCCGCGCATCAGATGTTCTCCTGTGCCGGCAACACGCAGAAGGACATCGAGCGGGCCATCAGGGCGGACCGGATCAACCGCGTGGTGGTTGCCGCCTGTTCGCCCAAGACTCACGAGTCGATCTTCCGGGGCGTGATGGCGCGCTCGGGTCTGAACCCCTATCTCCTCGAGATGTGCAACATCCGGAACTTGGATTCCTGGGTCCATCGGTCGGACAAGGAGGCCGCTACGACAAAGGCCGTGGACATGGTCCGGATGTCGGTTGAGAAGGCGCGGCAGTTGGTGCCCCTCGAGAGCAGGCTGCTTCCGTTGACACAGAGCGCGCTCGTAATCGGTGGTGGGATTGCTGGCATGAGCGCGGCAACGGCGCTGTCCGATCAGGGGTTCAAGACCCACTTGGTGGAGCGTCGAAGCCAGCTGGGTGGGCTTCTGGCTCAGCTCGATGATCTCGCCCCAGCCGGCATCAAGGCTGGCCCTCTGGTGCAAGCCAAGGCACGTGAGATCGACACCGCCGGAGTAGATGTCCATCTTGGCACGCAAGTCCAGACCATTGGCGGGGTCGTGGGTAGCTTCCATGCGCGGCTGAGTGATGGCCAGGAGCTAGTGGTCGGCGCGGTTGTGGTGGCGACCGGCGCTGATCCCTACACGCCTGCGGAATTCGGCCATGGCCGGGACCCGCGAGTGATTACCAACCTTGAACTGGAGACATTGCTCGAAGAGGGCGGACCTGAGGCCGAGCGGATCACATTCATCTCATGTGTCGGTTCTCGCCAGGGCAGGGCAGGGTGCTCGCGCTATTGCTGCACCTCGATGATCGGGCAGGCGCATCGTCTGAGGAAGATGGGCAAGAGGGTGCGCCTGCTATACAAGGAGATCCGCACCTACGGTCGCCAGGCGGAGGAATGCTACGAGGAGGCCATGCGAGCGGGGGTGCAGTTCATCCGCTACGACCCCGAACTCCCGCCCCAGGAGGCGATCACCTTCCGGAATGGCCTGGTCGAAGTCTACGACCAGCTCCTGGGCGCGCCCATCCGTATTCCCACCGACCTGCTGGTGCTCGTCGTCGGATTGCAGCCCACCGAGGACGGGCTGGCCGATCAGTTGAAGTTGGCGCGCAGCGCGGACGGCTTCCTGATGGAGCTGCATCCCAAGCTCGGCCCGGCGGAGACCGCCATCCAGGGGATCTACCTGGCCGGGACGGCGCAGGGCGCCAAGGACGTGCGCGAGTCGATCGCCCAGGCTCTGGCAGCCGCAGGCAAAGCTGGGGCAGTCCTGTCGCGTGGGGTGATCGAGAAAGAACCCCTCACCGCGCAGGTCATCGAGGATCGATGCACCGGATGCATGCGCTGCGTCAAGGCCTGTCCCTTCGGGGCCATCGTGCAGACGGGGCCCATCAAGGATGGCAGGGTGCGCATCCTGGAGGCCGCCTGCCGGGGTTGCGGCGCGTGCGCCGCCGAATGCGCCTTCCAGGCCATCGAGATGCCCTACTTCACCCGAGGCCAGATCCTGGCGCAGATCGATGCAGCCCTGGCCGAGACGCCGCAAGAGAAGTGCCTCGTCTTCACCTGCAACTGGTGTTCGTATGCCGGCGCCGACCTCGCCGGGATCGAAAAGAGACAGTACCCAGCCTCGGCTCGCATTGTCCGCACCATGTGTTCCGCCCGCATCGAGGAAGGCTTCATCGAGCGCGCCTTCGAGGGAGGCGCGGGCGCGGTCCTGGTCACAGGCTGTCGTCTGACCGATACCGGTTCGGACTGCCACTACAACTCCGCCAACCGACTCACCTGGAAGCGGTTCCAGCACTGGCAGCACAAGTTCGCGCGGAAGGAGATCGATCCGGAGCGGTTGCAGCTCCGCTGGATTTCGGCCTCCGAGGGTAAGGAGTTCGCCGAGAAGATGCGGGAGATGGACGACGTCGTCCATCGGCACATGCAGAGGTTAGGTCAAGGTGCCGTCACGACGAAACCGGCGACCGATTGATTGATCATGACGGCCAGAGCGTGTGGGCCAAGGGCTGAGACGCCCAGAGACTGAGATGGAAACTGCTGAACCGCGGACCCTGGACGATGGACTTTGGGATCGGCTTTCTGAGCTGACGGAGGGCGCTGCCGACCTGTGCTATCAGTGTGGCGTCTGCACGGCAATCTGCCCGTGGGGTCTTGTCCGCGAGGAACCGCTTCCTGTTCGCACCCTGGTGCGGCATGCCCAGCTCGGGCTGTCGGACGCTCAGGACGCCTTGTGGCTGTGCACCGCCTGCGCTCAGTGTGAGGTGACCTGCCCGCGCCAGGTTCCGGTCGTCACCGTCATTCGGGCACTTCGCCAGTTGCGCTGGGAGCGGCGGCAGACCTTGAAGGGACTGCCGTCGGTCCTTTGGTCCCTCTACTGGAACAACAACCCGTGGTCACAGCCTCCCTCTCGGCGGGGGAATTGGGCTCAAGGGCTTGAGCTTCCCACGTACGATGCCGAGAAGCATGAGGTTCTGCTCTACGTGGGCTGCACGTGCTCCTATGATCGGCGTGCCCAGAGCATCGCCGGGGCGCTGGTCAAGGTCCTTCGCGCGGCCGACGTCCGCTTTGGCGTTCTTGGGGAGGGGGAGCCATGCTGCGGCGAACCGGCCCTGAGCCTGGGCCACCTGCCGTACTTCGAAGAGATTGCGCAGAAGACTGCCGAGGTCTTCCGGGAGCGAGGCGTCCGCCGTCTGGTGGCGATCTCCCCTCATGCCTTCGACGTTTTCCAGAACCACTATCCCGCGCTGGACGAAGGGTTTCGACCCTCTCACTACGTGCAGTACCTGGCTGACTTGGTTCGAACCGGACGGCTTGGCTTCGATCGATCGCTTGATCTTGCGCTTTGCTGTGGAGGAGGGGGCGGAAGGGCGTGGATCGAAACCCCGGCCGGGGAGCGCTTCTCCGATCTCCGGATTCGCGAGGCTGCGGCAACCGGGGCTTCCGTCATCGCCACAGCCTGCCCCCTGTGTGTTGCATGTCTTGAAGACAGCCTCAGGGCGCAGCCGTTGGCAGGGATGCAGGTGTTGGACGTGGCGGAAATCGCTGCGCGGGCGTTGGGAGAAACCGCTTGAGAGTGTGCGGGCCCCCGACTGCCCGACCAAAGGTCATCCATGGTGGCTTCCCGCTACACGGTTGAGGAACAACGCCAGGCGATCTGGGTCTACCTGGAGCAGACCAGCGGCGAGCTAGAGAGGATCTCGCTGGAGCTGCTCAGCAAGGGACGTCAGCTCGCGGATAGGGCGGGTTGGCCCCTGGCTGGGCTTATTTGTGGTCATCAGGTTAGGCCCCTCGCCCAGCAGGCACTTGCGCACGGCGCCGACGAGGTCTGGCTCGCCGATCATCTGCTGCTGGCCGACTTCGCGGTGGAAACCTTCGCGCAGGCGACCTTCGCCGCTTTGATGCAAGGTAGACCGAGCGTGTTCCTCGTCGGCGGTACGCCCAACGGACGCGACCTGGCAGGTCGTCTCGCCGTCCGCCTGAGGACCGGCCTCAATGCCGACTGCACCAACCTTCGCCTGGACCCGCGGACAGGGATCCTGACCTCGGAGATCACCGGTTTCGGAGGTGGCGTGCTGGCCCTGCTGGAGATGCCCAACCATCGGCCGCAGATGGCGACTGTGCGGCCGGGCGTGTTCGCGCCGGCTGACGCCGACCCCGGTAGGACCGGAAGGGTCATCGAGCTACCGCTGGACCTGTCGCCGGAGATCCTCCGAACCGGGAGGGTCAAGCGGGTTGTCGGGCGGGGCGTCGATCTCACCCAGGCGTCGGTCCTGGTCTGCGGGGGCAGGGGGGTAGCCGGGGATTTCGACATGCTGGAGAGGTTGGCGCGATTGTTGGGAGGGGAGGTGGGAGCCACGCGCCCGCCGGCCGATGAAGGCCATGTCGAGCGAGAGCGTCAGGTTGGACAGACAGGGGTCGTCTGCCGGCCCAAGCTGGCCTTTGCCTGTGGCATCAGCGGCGCCTCTCACTTTGTCGTGGGCATCCAGGAGGCGGACACGGTTGTGGCGATCAACACCGATCCGGAGGCGCCGATTTTCGAGTTCTCGGATTACTGCATCGTTGGGGATGCCTCCAGAGTCGTCCCAGCGCTGGTGCGCGCGCTGCAAGAAAGGCGTGGGACGACCCATGACTGACCTCCACATCGTGGTCTGCATGAAGGTGGTGCCGAAGACGGAGGAGGTGCGAGTCAATCCCGAGACCCGTCGTTTGATCCGCGCCGGCGCACGGTCGGAGATCAACCCACCCGACATGAACGCCCTGGAGATGGCCCTGGGCTTGAAAGACAGGCATGGTGGACGAGTGAGCATTCTGTCGATGGGACCGCCGACGTTCGAGCCCTACCTGCGGGTTGGCCTGGCAATGGGCGCTGACCATGTCTATCTGCTCAGCGACCCGCAGTTCGGTGGTGCCGACACGCTGGCGACCACCTACACGCTGGCGAGGGGGATCCAGAGGATGGACGGCGCGGATCTGATCTTGTGCGGCGAGGAATCGTCCGATGGCGCCACTGGCCAGGTGCCGCCCGGCCTTGCCGAATGGCTTGACCTGCCTCAGCTCACCCTGGTGACAGACGTGACGATCGACGCTGTTGCTCGCAGGGTGTGCGGCCGGCGCGAGATTCGTGGGGGATATGAGCTGCTGGCAGCCCCTATGCCGGCTGTAGTGTCGGCAAGAACGGCCTGCAATGAGCCGCGCTTCATGGACTATCGCATCAAGCGCCGGGCGTTCGAGGAAGGGCAGGTCACTGTTTGGCGAGCCGAGGATCTGGCCGCTGATGAGACGATGATCGGGGCGCGCGGGTCCCCGACGATTGTCTCAGGGCTGGACGAAGCTCGAGTGCGCGAGCGAAGGCGGGAGTTCCTCCGAGGGACTCCTGAGGAGATCGCTCAGGACCTGCTGGCGCGCCTTGGCCTGTTGGACTGAGGTTGATCGTCGGGTCCAGCCGGTGAGATGGCGCCGCAGGGCAGCTCACCGCCCGACTGGTCGAACCTGGTCAGCGTGCTGACCTGGGTCGCCGCCGGCGGCGCGTTCTACTACATCGGGAAGGGTCTGTCGTTGCTGCTGGAGAAGGTGCCCGGCTGGGGATCCAAGTTCCCAGCCTTCTTGCGTCCGTGGACTGACCTGATCGTCGGCATCGGGGTGGCGTTCGGCGCCCAGTACCTGCTGACCCAGACAACGATCGTAGCGCAGCTCGGACCGTGGTTTGAACGGGTTGTGCTGCTGGGGTTCATCTGGTACGGGACGCAGACGCAGTTCGAGGAGCTCAAGGCGGCCGGCCGGGTCACGCGGGCCCAGCCGGCCTGAGGACGTATTGCGGGGCTTTACCCGGCTGGCGGCGAGCGCCGTGGGAGGATCGAAGGGCAGCCCGAATGGCACTCTCATGCACCTACCCGCCGCGCGGCGGGTAGGTGCATTCCTGCTGCTGCAACTGACCCTACCGTTCCTAAGTGACAGAGCATGTCCAGTTTTGGTAACCGAACACCGTCAGGTACACTGTGTAGCTATGGTACGGCGCGCCAAGGAAGTTGAACGTTCCACTAACGCGGACGTTCCTGTTGGAGGAGTACGCGAACTCACCGCTGCTTGGGATCGGTCCCGACAAGCCCGTCCAGGTATACGAGCTATTCATGACCCACGTCCCGCGACTTGCACCGACCTCTTTCCAAGTGTATTCATACCAGGTGATCGTGATCGTCTCCCAGAGCTTGCCGAGGGTTATGCCCACCTTGCTCTTCACTGTCACGCCACACGTAATCTGGTCGGTGGTCAGCACTGCGCTGGCGCCGATCGCATCTCCTGACGTCTGAGCGGAGCGGGAGGATCGCTCGCTGGTCACCGAGACCAAGCATGGAGCCCCCTTGTCCGCCTGGGCGTCGAGCGGCCAGCATTCGGGCAGAGCATACGTGGTGCCCTCGACCATAGGGCTAGAGCCATCCCAGAGCACTATCGGACCGCCGGATCCAGATGCTGGAGCAGGTCCGAAGGTCATCGCTACCGGACCGGCTGGTGCGGCGGCAACGGGGTCGGAATTCTGGTAGTCCGACGACTTCTCACTGACAAGGTCGCCGGGCAAGCCGACGTGTCCGAGGGAGCTGGGAAGCTAGGCGCCGCGCGAGCGATCCGGGCTCTTCACCAGCAACTGAGCTCAGCACCTGACCTCAGCGCCCTGGCCGCCATTGAATCCATGGCCGCAAAGGCTCACTGGGAAGCACTCGCCGACACGCCGGTTAGGTTCGCGCGGCGTGACGAACGGAAGGTGCCAGAGCACTGGCGCGCGTTCGGAATGCGGAAGTCTCCCCTCACGGGCTCCCCCCGGAATGCCGCGAACCCTGCCAATGCGATCCTCAACTACCTGTACGCGATCCTTGAGGCCGAGACCAGGATTGCCCTACTAACAGTGGGCCTCGATCCGGGCCTAGGCCTGATGCACGCGGACCAGGCGAGTCGCGACTCCTTGGCTTGCGATGTAATGGAGGCCGTGAGCCCCGCGGTTGACTTGTGGCTATTGGAGTACCTGTTCGAGACGCGCTTTGCCAAGAATGACTTCTTCGAGCGCCCGGACGGTACAGTCCGTCTCACCAGCCGCCTCACTGCCGTGCTTGCCGAGACGGCCAATACCTGGGCCAAGGCGGTCGGGCCGGTTGCCGAGTGGGTCGCTGCGGAGCTTGTTCGCGGGAGAGGTCAACTACGAGGGATGAGGCCGCGCAAGGGCACGCTACCAACGCCCCTCACTCAGACGAACAGATCAGCCGGCCGCCAGACACGCGAGGAAGGAAGGCAAAGCCCTCAACGTTCAAGGTCCCCCTGCCAAGGGTATGCTCTGAGTGCGGAAAGCCAATCCGGTCCGGCACGCGCAGGGTCTGCTCGGATGCATGCTATGAAACCTACAAGACGGAAGTCGACCTCCCAAGATTCTCCAAGGCGGGCATGGCGAAGCTGAGCAAGCTCAGAGCCGAAGGCGCCGACCCGTCCCACAGCGGAGTCATTGGAAGGAAACGAGGGGCGTCCAACGCACGTCGTGCTCAGGAACGGGCGAAATGGATGGGATTGGGCCTCGATGTCGATCAGGAGAAGGAGAGGTTCAAGAGGGACATACTTCCCCTGTTGCAGGGC
>JAPLGR010000624.1 GCA_026390045.1 Chloroflexota bacterium
AGTACATCGAGGGGTGGTACAACCCGCATCGTCGACACTCTGCCATTCACTACGTATCGCCTGCACGATACGAGATGGGACATGCCTATGCCGCCTGAGTCGCCCTAGCCGTCACCTGTCCACCAAAACGGGGCAACTCCAGCCAACCAGGCGAAGTACCCTGTGGCCACCATGTGCCGAGTGCTGGAAGTCTCCACCAGCGGCTACTATGCGTGGCGCAAGCGCAATGTGTCGCAGCGCTCTCAGGAAGACGCCATCCTGAGCGATCGCATCCGCTGGATCCATCTGCGTTCCCGCGGTACCTACGGGGCGCCCCGGATCCACGCAGAACTGGCGGACGAGGGAGTGCATGTGGGCTGCAAGCGGGTGGCTCGGCTGATGCAGGCGGTTGGGCTGCAGGGCGTCAGCCGCCGCAGGCATCCCCGGACGACCGTGCGGGCCGTTGGGGCGCAGCCAGCGCCTGACCTGGTCGAGCGGGACTTCACCGCTCTGGGGCCGGACCGGCTGTGGGTTGCGGACATCACGTATGTCCCGACCTGGAGCGGGTTCCTGTGCCTGGCCGTGGTGGTGGATGCGTGGAGCCGTCGAGTGGTGGGGTGGAGCATGGCGAGCCACTTGCGCACCGAACTGGTGCTTGACGCCCTCGACATGGCGACTCGGCGACGCCATCCGTCTGGCGTGATCCATCACTCCGACCAGGGAAGCCAGTACACGTCGATCGCCTTCGGCAAGCGCTGCCGGGAAGCGGATATGCGGCCGTCGATGGGATCGGTCGGCGACTGCTACGACAACGCCCTGTGCGAGAGTTTCTTCGCCACGCTCGAGTGTGAACTGCTGGACCGCCATGCCTTCCATACGCGGGACGAGGCCCGTCGGGCGGTGTTCGAGTTCATCGAGGGGTGGTACAACCCGCACCGCAGGCACTCCGCTCTCGACTACGCATCGCCTGCAGGATACGCAATGAGACATGCCAATGCCGCCCGAGTTGCCCTAGCCATCACCTGTCCACCAAACCGGGGCAACTCCAGGATCGTTGGTGACCTCATGGTCGAGGATGAGCTTGTGCTTGGCATCAACGGTTACCTGGACGTTGTAGGCGACATCGGTACCGTGCCCCTTTCCGGCCGGCATGGAACGGCTGTCGGGATCGGTCAGGGAGACCTGGGTCTGACCGGACTGGCTCATTTGCCTATCCAGGGCACGTAGCTTCCGCTTTCGCTGCCGGAGGATCTCGATCTTCTTCTTGAGCTCTTCGGCGGTGAGGGTTGGAAGGTCGGCTTCTTCCTGGTCGTTCTTCTTCCAGCTCATCCAGGTACTCCTGGATCTTGGTTTCGATCTCGTCGGTCTGGTTCTTGAGCTTGCGGGCGGAGAAGTTGCGGTGGCGGGCATTGACCGCCTTGAACTTCGAGCCGTCGATGGCCACGAGCTCACCTCCGAAGAGCCGAAGCTCACGGCAGTAGGCGATGAACTCCCTGCACACCCCACGAATGGCCTGGCCGTTGTCCTTCCGAAAGTCGGCAACGGTCTTGAAGTCGGGAGCCAGGCGGCGCAGGAGCCACATGAGTTCCACGTTGCGATTGGCTTCTCTCTCCAGTTGGCGGCTTGAACGGACGCGGTTGAGGTAGCCGTAGATGAACAGACGGAGGAGATCCGCCGGGTTGTAGGGAGGGCGCCCCAACTCGTTGGGAACGGCATGGGTAAAGTCCAGACCTTCCAGATCGAGGCTTCCCACGAAGGCATCGATAAAGCGGACCGGGTTCTCTTCACTGACGTAGTCATCGAGAGCCTCAGGGAAGAGGGTCATCTGATCCCGGTCCATCCCTTCGACGTGGCTCATCCGGCGGCTCCTGGTGGACAGGCTGAAGGACACGATCTACCATATACAACACCATACTTTTCACACAGACTCTCGCTGAAGCTGACCCGGCGGGCTGGGCCTTAGGGTGGGGCGCCTGGCCTGCCGGCATGCGCGAGAATAGGTGGTGTGTAGCCCGGTTCCGCCGGGCAGCATAGCTCGAGGCCGTTAGGCGCACCGCCGCAGCAATTTGCTGTCGGCACTTTGCCAGGGGGAATCATGAACACTCGGCGTTTCCTCTTCCTCGTCTCCGTTCTGTCACACAGTATCTTCCTAGGAGCATGCGCAAGTCCGGCACCAATCCAGCCACCACCAGCCGTCTCGAGCAGCGCCTGCGAGTCCGCCACCGCCTTGAGCGATCGCCCACTGGATTCTGCCTTCACAAGCGACAAAGTCATCGGAGGAGGGACAGCTGAGACCGATGATTTTCGATTCGAGGCGTACTTGTACTGCGATCCTGCCCTGCTCCCGAACGCTGCCGCGCCGGAGTCCGCAAGTGCGATCGCTGGCCTAGGGATCCATACCGCTTGGCGATATGACGGCGCAGATCTCCTCGGGCCGGTCCAGTTGGAATGGGGCTACGGCAGCGAACCACGCCTGAGCGGTGGCTGGGATGGCGGCCTGACACGGGGTTCGATGGGGACGTATACTGGGGGCATCAACCTATCTGAGGGCTCATCGGCGATTACCGAGCGCGGCGCCATCCAGCTTTCCTTCGCAGTCAAAGCACAAGGCGCACATGCCGGGGCGGTTCTCACTTTCGAATTGGAGCCCTCCGCCGATGGGTACACCCCGACCAACATCCGGTTTGAGAGTCAGCGCTAGCCTAACGGGTGCGGTGCGCCTAACAACTCGCGTGGGCGTGTGAAAAGTCGGGGCGGTGGGGACTCGCAGCAAAGCGCTTGCGCGGATTCTCGGTGAAGTGGGACGCGTTCATCTTCTGGGCGCGCGGGAAGGGTTGTCGGTGGGAACGCGATTCGCGATTCTGGGCTTTTCACACAGGCTCCCGCTGAAGCTGACCCGGCGCCCTGGGCCTTCGGGGAGTGCTTGGCTCGCCCGCCAGCTTGCCGTAGAGTCCAACCAGGTGTTGCCCCCTTCCGCATGGCAGCCAAGCCCGACGGCGTTCGGCCGCCCCAGACGGGCTTGATGGGTGCTAAGGCGACAATGACCATCACCCAGCAACGCGCCAGCGACGATTGGAGCGAAGCGCGCACGATCAGCCTGCTGGCGGCGCACCTGCCCGATGAGTTACGCACACACATGCTCACCCGCGCCCGGCACCTTGAAGATCAGAGCGCGCGTGTACGGGCGTTAAGTAGCCTGGCCAAGGCGTTCCCCGAACCGCTCGCCACCGAACTGGGCGACGAAGCGCTCGCGATCGCGCGACACATCAAGAGTCACTGGCTCCGTGCCCGAAGTCTCATTGCAGTGGCGTTGCGTTTGCCCGAGCGCAAGACGCAGGTTCTGAATGAGGCATTGTCAGCCGCGGCGCAAATCCCCAGCGAATCCCAGCGCGGGCAAGCTCTCGCCAATCTGGCCGGGCTCCTGCCTGATGATCTGGCTGATCAAGCGGTCGTCCTCGCGCGGGCGATCGGCAACGATTCGGTGCGCACGCAATGTCTCGCCTTCTTGGGACGTCGCCTGCCTGTTGAAGAAAGGCTCTCACTCCTCAAGGCTGTGCCAATCATAGTGGATGAGTTCCTTCGCTCGCACGCGCTATTGGCGCTTACCGAGCTTCTGCCTGCTCAAGCAAAGGGGGAGGCCCTGGAATGCGCGCGCGGTCTCTCCGAGCCTGCCGCGCAGGCCAGGGCACTGGGCGCCATGGCCGCGCACTTTCCCAGTCAGCAGCACGCCCTCCGCCAGGAAGCCGTCTCCAGAGCCCGCGACATTCCCGACCCGCATGACCGTGCTGAGGTGCTAGTCGATCATGTCTTCTCGCTTCCAGAGAGGCAACGCAACCGCATTCTTGAAGACGAGCTGACTGCCGCGCGATTGACGGACGATGCTCCATTTCGGGCGTTGGCTTTGAGCCGGCTGGCGCAGTGCTTGTCTGAAGGGGAATCACTGGCCGTCATGCAGGAAGCGCTTCAATCTGCTCGCGCGATCGAGGATGACGGCCTGCGCGCTGAGGTGCTGGCTTCGTTGGTAGGTGCCCTACCGGAGATCCAGCGTGCGACCATAGTGCATGAGGCACTAGAGGCGATGGAGCGACGGACGGCACCTTAGTCGGGTTGCAGGCTCACGTCTTGACCAGATACTTCCGCGGAAGACATACCCCGGGGCGGCCTATCCCACCTGATGCTTGCCGCTGGCGCACTCGTTGCCTTGCTTCTGAAGGTAGACATGAGCGGTGGTTCCGGTTGTTTGGACAGAATCTCGTGGGCGATAAGTGATGAACCGCAGGTGGATGGGTTGTCCACAGGGTGGCGCGGGATCCCGCCCAGGGCGCAGCGCGTGGCACGGTGGGCAACCCGGGTCATGTTCACGCCGCTTGCCTCATTGCCTTCATGGCGAAGTACGCCTCATCCGGCGTCCGATCGTCAAGCGCCTGGTGCGGCCGGCGCCCGTTGTAGAACCGGAAGTAGCGCTCCAGCGCCGCGTTCGCTTCTCGCGGACTGTCGTAGGCATGCAGGTAGACCTCCTCGTACTTCACGCTTCGCCACAGCCGCTCGACGAACACATTGTCGATCCATCGGCCCTTGCCGTCCATGCTGATGCGGACGCCTTGGGCCTGAAGCACTGCGCTGAACGCGGGAGCGGTAAACTGC
>JAPLGR010000482.1 GCA_026390045.1 Chloroflexota bacterium
GAATGCGGGCGTTGCCGTAACCGTCCGAGACATACAACCCCCCGTCCGCAGCGAGGGCAACACCCGTCGGACGGTTGAACGGGCCTCCGCCGATAAGTACAGTATCCTGGCGGTTCAGTATGTAGCCGGTCTTGGAGGGATTGTCCCTGCAGTCGATGGACATGAGCGGCTCGCCCGATGCTGTATACCTGTGGACAGCGTGTCCTTTGTCGTCGACGATGTAGACCGTGTCATCTGGGCCGATGTGCAAGCCATGAGGCCGCACAAATCGGCCTTCGCCCCATGCCCCCATGTAAGTCCCTTCGCGGTCCAGGATGACAACCGGGTGATCGCCACGGGCCAGAACGAAGAGCCGGTCGTGCGAGTCCACGGCCACATCCGCTACCTCGTCGAACTGCCACCCCTCCGGCAATTTCCCCCAGGCCTTCCGTTCCCTGTAGACGAATTCTCCTGATCCAGTAGTGATCATCAATCCGCGCTCCTCTTCATAGGTTCCCAGGATCCGGCCAGCACTGCATCCCGGTCCTGCGCCTTGTTCATGTTCCCCGCACCCCTCGCAGATGAAGGGCGGGTGAGCTCCTTCCCCGCTCATCGCCGCACATGGAAGCCCGCCATCCGGGCGAAGCCTCCAGCTTCTCCCCCCCTACGAATCCCGAATGGGTTCTCCGCGGTATCTCCTCCAGCCTGTGGGGACCCAGTCGAACGTCGCCGCCCCCCTGGACACGGGCACGTATTCGAGTCCAATGTAGCTGCGGTAGCCAGCTTCGTCGGCCGCGCGTGCGATGTTCTGGAAGTTCAACTCGCCTTGCCCCGGCTCCGTGCGTCCCGGCGCGTCAGCGAACTGGATGTGGCCTATGGCATCCATGTTCTCCCGCAAGGTATGGATCAGGTTTCCCTCTGTGATCTGGAGGTGGAAGGTGTCGAACTGAAACTTGACGAGTGGATGATTCACGGAGTGAACGATGTCCAAGGCCTGGGCAGAACTGGTCAGGAAGTAGTCGGAAGCGAACGCTGGGCTGAGAGGTTCGATCGTAAGCAGGATGTCGGTCTGCTCGGCCTGCCGGGCGGCATGGACCAAGTTCTCGACAATGCAGGCCGTCTGCACCTCAGGCGAGATACCCGGAATGGAGGCGCCGATCGGCAGCATCATCTTCTTCGCATGGAGTGCCTCGGCAGTCCTCAGTGCCTTGGCAAGGGCAACGCTGAAGATCTCTCGTCCAGAAGGGTCCGCCATGTACCCTCTGTTCCCAGGCCCCCAGCCTGGCACATCCATGTTCAGCAGGACAAGCTGGAGCCCCAACTTCTCCTTGGCAGTCTTCAGTTCATCAAGGTCAAGTTGGCCGTAGAACCCGATCTCTATGGCCTCGAATCCTGCCTCCGCCACGAGCCTCATCCTGTCGGCAAGCGGCAATTCTCTTAGAAGCCAGCTGACATTCGGGGCAAGGATGGTCATTGCGATCTAGCGGATCCTCTTTCGACCAGCGGCGCACGGTGCGATCTCGCCCGCCCCTGAGGGAGTGGCGAACACGTCTCTCGTGGAGCCGTGCGGGGGTCCTGTTGTTCAGGACGGGGCCTCGCCCGTTGGCGCCGAGGACTCACCGTCCACTGCATCGGCAACTCACGCACCGGAAAGTCCGGTCTCGAACGTCTCAAGTCAGCGGGCGGTTGCGTCCGAAGGCCCGATCTTGGCCGTCCACGGCCGAGGTCAAAATCGCCCCGGGCACTAGCGTTCCCCCTGCTATGCCTGCGGCAGCCGAAGTACACCTCCCCCCAACGGCTGTGACCTCAGTCGGAGCGTTTGTCGTAGGAGCCGAGCACCACGGGTGGCGAGAAGCAGAAAGCGAATCGCATGACCCCGTCGCCCTCGTTGGTTGTGAAGTGCTCCACTCCTGATGGGAAATGAACCAGGCTTCCCGCTCGGACGGACTCCTTCTGGCCCCCAACATCCACGTTTCCGTGACCCTCGAGAATGAAGATCACTTCCTCCTGGACGTGGCCGTGCGGAAACATGGCCGCGTGAGGCGGCACTTCACAAAGCCCGAAGGTCAGATTCTTGACGGCCAGAGCATCGGAGAGCACCTTTACCTTCCTCCCTGGCAGTTGCTTCGATTCGACTGCGTCCGAATGAACAGTGTTAGGTGGCATTCTTGCCCCTTTCCCTCATGATGTGAAGTGGTGGCAGTTCCGGGAGAGTGCGCGCGGCGCGCGCTCGCGGGTTGCCTTCGAGCTGGCCCTAATGGGCTCCCTTCGCCTTGCGCATTTCGGCGATCAGCCCCAGGACCTTCTTCCAGCTCCCAACGAAACTAGAGCGGAAGAGCTCGACGGGTCCGAACTCCTCATACTCGTCCACCTTCAATCCGGCGTCAACATATCCGCGTTTGTAGTCTGGGAGCTTGCTCGCCAGCTCCTCAACGACGTACTCGGGCACGG
>JAPLGR010000426.1 GCA_026390045.1 Chloroflexota bacterium
AAGCACTCTAGCAGGTTCCATTCGGTGGTCGTCAACTCGAGCGGCACGTTCCCCCTGCGCGCCGTGTGTGTCCCAAGGTCCATCACCAGGTCGCCGCTCCGCAGTTCCCATCGTTCGGAGGTCGGCGTCGTTGAGCGCCGCCCCAGGGCCCGCAGTCGGGCCAGCAACTCCTCAAACGCGAACGGCTTGCCAAGGTAGTCATCGGCGCCGCTGTTCAGTCCGAGGACGCGGTCCTCCACCTGCCCGCGGGCAGTAAGCATGATCACGGCCGTCGGGAGGCCGGCCGAGCGCATCGCCCGCACGATGCTGGGGCCATCCCGCCGAGGGAGCATCCAATCCACGATCGCCACATCGTAGCCACCGTCCAGGCCCATCGCCAGGCCGGATTCGCCGTCCAGGGCCACATCGACGGTGAAACGCTCCTCGCGCAGCACACCCTCGATCAGGTGCGCCAGCTTCGCATCGTCCTCAATGATCAGCACCTTGATGGACATCCCTGGATGTGAAAGCCGTGGAGGCCTTGTTCAAAGTATAGCCCGCCAAGATTGGAAACGGATTGGAAGACCACGGGCCAGTGTCCATGTTCGGCTAAGGTGGCTGGCCTAGAGTGGCCGTGCACAAGACGCCGAACTCAAGGAGCAAGCATATGTCTCAGAAGACCATGATCGCCCTGGCCACATCCCTGACGGCCTTTGTCCTGGTCATTGCCGGCGGGATGTTCGCCCGCCTCAGCGGCGCCAGCGCTGCAACCGAGCCTGCTGCCGCGGTCAGCACCGCCGCACGCGACATATGGAACCAGCGCGAGGCTGCCTACCAGTCGCTGATCGATCAGGCCAACCAGCGGCTGCTGGCGACGGAGCAGTCGTCGACGGCAACGGCCGCAAGCGCGACGGAAGGTGCCAGCCAGGGCTTCACCGCCAACCTCACCCCGGCCCAAGCCGCCATCCTGGCGCTGATGGCCGCGCCCGGCGCCGACCTGACGGCGCAGCCTGAACTGGTGGCGTTTCAGGGGATCCCCGCCTACGAAGTGCCCACGACCATGGGCGTGGTGTACATCGATGCCACAACTGGGGGTGTCCTCTACAACGGCACCGCCCGGATGACGGCTGCCGCGGTTCAAGGCGGGTCGGGTGACGACGAATACGACGACTAGCGCCGCCGATCTCACTGCCCACACACGCAAGACACACTAGGGAAGAAGGTGCTTCATGCCTGCAACATCGCCCATCAGGAAGTCCTCGCGGGTACCAGGGGCCAAGATCCTGATCACCGCCAGCGCACTGGCCGCCACACTCGCCGGATGGGCCTCGCTCTCCTGGAAGGCGTCCGCGGATTCGGCCTCTGCTGCCCCAAGCTTGGCTATGGGCTCTCGAATGCTGGTGGCCGCCGATACGGCCGCCGCGGCGGAGCGCATCGATCGTGTTCCCTGGTGGTTCCGCGCGTGGGAAGCGTGCCTCACCCGGTTCCAGCCAGACAGTGAACTCTCGACCCTCAACCGGGCAGCCAGGGAAGCGTTTGCGGTCAGCGAAGTCCTGTGGGACGCGCTGCAGGCTTCGCTAAGCGCGGAGCGCTTCTCCGACGGACTGGTGAGGCCAACGCTGGCGCCCTGGGTGGAGGCTGCCGGGTACGACCGAACTTTCGAGGCTGTCCTCGACATCCAGACCTCATCGGCTACGGTCCTCGCACCACCCGTAAGCGCGCGGACGGAAATCCTGCTCGATGCAAAGCGCCGCTGCGTCACCCTGGCCGAAGGCTGTCAGCTCGACCTCGGCGGTACGGCCAAGGGTTGGGCCGCAGACCGTGCCATGCACCGCCTGCAGTCGCTGGGTTCCTGCCTGGTCGACGCCGGTGGGGATATCGCCATCCACGGTCCGCGCCTCGACGGCCGGGGCTGGCCCGTCGGGATCGGCGATCCGTTCCGGCCTGGAGAGTCGATCGACCTTCTGTGTCTCACGCAGGGCGGTGTGGCGACGTCCGGCCGTGACTACCACTGCTGGCAACGCGACGGCATATGGCAGCATCACGTCCTCGACCCGCGCACGGGGTTGCCCGCTTCGACAGATGTGCTCACCGCCACGGTGGTGGCACGGAATACGGTGGAGGCCGAAGCGGCGGCCAAAGTGGCCTTGATTCTAGGAAGCAACACTGCCCTGGACTGGCTGGACAGTCAGCCTTCCCTCGCCGGGCTGCTCGTCCTTGAGGACGGGTCCGTCCGGCGCAGCCGACGGCTATCGCGGTTCCTCTGGAGGTAGTACGCCATGTTGAAGGAGCTGTCTCGAAAGAGCAATCCCGGAATCCTTCCGGTGTCGCCTGCACCGCGCACCGTTCTCTTGACCGGGTTGGTCATCGCTGCAGGGGCACTGGCAGCCGTCTTTGTCCTCCCGGCTTGGGCCCCCGGTCTCAGCGAGTCCCTCCTCGGACCGGAGCCAAAGGCTTACTGGTATCTATCCCGCGCGTCCGGCCTGGTGGCCTTTGCCCTCGTCTGGCTGTCAATGGTCTGGGGGTTGTTGATCACGAGCCGAGTTGCGCGCCGTTGGCCGGGCGTCGTCTCCGCCGGTGATGTCCATCAGCACGTCAGCCTGCTCGGCCTGGGGTTCGGATTGTTCCATGCTTTGATCCTACTCGGCGACCGGTACGCCAATTACAGCCCGGCACAACTCCTCATCCCATTTGCTGCTACGGCCCACAAGCCGCTGTGGGTTGGACTTGGCCAGGTGGGGTTCTATCTCCTGGGGATCGTCGCACTGAGCTTCTACCTCTGCCGCTGGATCAGCAATCGCGGGTGGAGAGCCCTACACATCCTGAGCTTCGGCGTGTACCTCATGGCCCTGGTCCACGGCGTCATGAGTGGAACGGATACCTCCGTCCCATGGATTCAGGCCGTGTACTGGATCAGCGCGGGCAGTCTGCTCTTCCTGACCACCTATCGGGTTCTGGTAGCCCGGTTCTCTCCGCCCCAGGCAGAGCGTCGCCCGTCGACACCGTGATCCCTGGCTTCACGCGGAAGCAAGACCCGGCCCCTGCCGTGTACAGGGGCCGGGTTCCAACTGCGCAGGCCACGGGTGGCTGGCAATCGCCTTAGGGCATCTGCGGCGTGTGGAACCGAACGGTCATCGTCTCGGGATTCCACGTCGACTGGTAGCTCACAACCTCAAAGTACGACGGACCGGGGTGCAGCGCGATCGGTTGACCATCCGCCCCGTACAGCTGGAGCTCGCCCTTGCGGGTCGACCAGGTGATGTCATACAGCAGGCCGTCGCGGAAGAGCAGCCCCTTGCGGCCCTCCACATACAGCGTCTCAACCTCAACAATCGTGGCCGCGCTGTTGACAAAACGGTGTTCGGCGAAGAGCACCAGGACGTTGGGAAACGCCAACTGCTCCCCGGTCAGTTGATCCATGGACGGATAGTACGTGCCGCTGGCATCTGCCTTGTCCCTCGATTGCAGGTAGGCGAGACGCTGCGCGTCGTAGTCCCAGTGCACGCGGTTCAGATCGTTGTAGATCACCTGGAACGAGGACGCCTCGCGCCCTCCGGGGGGCGGCGTCGGATCGAAGATCAGTCCGGCGTATTCAGACGGATCAGTGTTGCACGGCACCACGCCCTGCAGTTTGGCAAGGTCCAGGCCGGCGCTGTTGATGTCGCCGGCGTCTGATCCAAACACGTTCTGCCGGTTCGAGAGCTGCTCCGCCACTTCCTCCGAAGCGCCGGCAGTGATCAGGATCGCTCCCGGAAAGAGCGTCTTGATGTCCTCGAACGCCAATCGGCCGGAGCGAATCGGCCCGATCGAGAAGCCGGGCTGCGCCTCAGCCAGCGGATTGTCCAGGATCTCCGCCAGCTGCTGTACGTATTCGCCGTAGAACCCGACCAGGTTGCGCGTCATCCCGTCGTGATCGTAGATCTCAAAGACGAACGCGGCCAGCGGCAACCCGGCCTGCCGATCTCGCGCGCTCACCGGGAAGAGCGAGATGGCAACCATCAGCGGCTTACAGGTGAGCACGGACGGGTCGCTGACGGGCAATCCGGTCAGCGGGTTGATTCCAGTCAGGTAGTCCGGCCCAACGACGGACTGCGTCGGCGTGGGCGTGATTGCGGGTTCCGCTG